>JAOUJD010000117.1 GCA_029883565.1 Burkholderiaceae bacterium | reverse complement strand
GGTTGGTGGCAGGCCGCGCGCCCATGCTGTGCGGGCGCGCTAATCCGGGTGACGATACGTGTTCCACTCTTCCGGAAGAGTGACTAGAATCGCGCCTGCGTCGCAAAAACAACTACATAGCGTCGCACCCCCTTGCAGGCTGCAACAGGCAGGTTGAGCGCGCCGGCTTCGGAGATGGGACGGATTTGCGCCCATTTCCTCGGGATGTCCGGGCGGGGGGATGTGGTGTGCTTGATGCCTGGTTGCACGCTTGACCTGGAGGGATGACTTTGCGCGCAGTGATGGTTCTTGCCCTGTTCGGCCTGATGGCGGTTTCCGGCGCGTCAGCGGCCGAGACAACGGCCGCCCCGCAGGCGTCCAACGCCTCGGCCACGATCTCCAAGGCGAAGTCGACCAGCCGGGTCAGCGGCACCGTGGCCGCCGGAAACACGAAGGCCCAGTCGACGCGAAAGTCGCGTGAGCGCAAGCCGCTCCATCCCTCGGAAGGACAACTCGCCGGGCTCACTCACAGCGGCGACCCGCTCCGGCTGAAGAGCCACGTCGCGCTGGTCGTCGACCAGGACACCGATGAAGTGCTGTTCGAGAAGAACACCCACGCCGTGCTGCCGATCGCCTCGATCACCAAGCTGATGACGGCGCTGGTGACGGTGGAGTCCGGCCTGTCGCTCGACGAGGAACTGAAGGTCACGTCGGAGGAAATGGTGCGCGCCGGCGTCCGCTCCAACCTCCGTCCGGGGCTCACGATGTCGCGCGGTACGGCGTTGCACCTCGCACTGATGTCTTCCGAGAACCGGGCCGCGCAGCTGCTGGGACGCACCTACCCCGGCGGCCTGTCCGATTTCGTCGAGGCGATGAACGCCAAGGCGCGGATGCTGGGCATGGACGACTCGCATTTCGTCGACCCGACCGGACTTTCGCCGGACAACCGCTCGAGCGCGAACGACCTGGTCCGCCTCGTCAAGGCGGCGTACGAGCACGAAGTGATCCGCGAGTACTCGGTGAGCGGCGAACTGGCCCTGCCGGTTGGCAAGCGCACCGTGCGCTACGGCAACACCAATCGCCTGACGGCCAACCCCGACTGGGACATCGGCCTGCAGAAGACCGGATACATCTCGGCGGCCGGACGTTGCCTGGTCATGCAGGCCGTGATCGAGGGCAAGCGGGTCGTGATGGTGCTGCTCGATTCCGTCGGCAAGTATTCGCGGATCGCCGACGCCCAGCGCATCCGGAACTGGCTCGAGTCCAACGGCCCGGCGCCCGCCGCCTTTCCGGCGAAGTCGGCCGGGTCAGCCGGCGACGTCAAGCCGATCTAGCTTTTCGCACTTTTCGCGCTAGTCGGGCTGGGGCTGGTATCCGAGCCCGCTCGAGATCTTCTGCGCGGTCGCGAGCAACTCGTCGATCCAGTCGTCCTGCATGCGCTCCGACGGAGCGGAAACGGACAATCCGGCCGTGATGCGCCCCGTGTCATCCCGGATGCCCGCGGCGATGCAGCGGACTCCCAGTTCCAGTTCCTCGTTGTCGCGTGCGTAGCCACGTGACCGCACCATCGACAACTCGCGCTCGAGCTTCGCCAGGTCCGTGATGCTGTTCTTCGTGTGTCCAGCCAGCCCGGTGCGCGTCGCATAGGCGCGGACCAGCCGCGGATCGTCGTAGGCGAGGAACAGCTTTCCGCTCGAAGTCAGGTGCAGCGGAGCGCGACCTCCGATCGCCCGCACGACCTGCATGCCCGAGCGCTCGCTGTATGACCGGTCGATGTACACGATCTCGTCGCCCTGCCGCACCGACAGGTTGACCGTCTGCCCGGTCTTGCGGTGCAGGTCACGCATCGGCTCCAGCGCGGCCTCGCGCACCGACAGGCGCGCCTTGACCAGGTTGCCGAGTTCCAGCAGGCGCATGCCGAGGCGGTACGACCCCGGCGTATCTGCGCGATCGACGAATCGGCCGACGACCATGTCATTTAGAATCCTGTGCGCGGTCGAAGGATGCAGCCCTGTCGTCATGGCCAGATCCTTCAGGCTGACGGGCTCCGAACGGTCCGCGAGCGCGTCGAGCAGCTTCATGATTCGCTCGATGACCTGAATGGCTGTTTTGTCGCGCGGGGCTGCAGAGGTCATGGTGCGTCGCAGTATTTTTTGCTTGCTGCCACTTTACTTCAGAATACGAAAAGGCAGCAATGATGCGCGCCGGGCTGGTTTGACCTGCGGCAGTCCGGGTGAAGAAGCCTGGGCCGAGCAGGGCCGGGCCGAGTGTCAGCCAACCTTAGCCGGGGGAGATCGCTGATCGTGAGAGTCGGACTCTTCGTCACCTGCCTGGTCGATGCCGTTCGGCCGGAGATCGGGTTTTCCGCGCTCAAGCTGCTGGAAGGCGCGGGCTTCGAGGTGGTCGTACCCGAGTCGCAGACCTGCTGCGGCCAGCCGGCCTACAACTCCGGGGACTCCCGCACGGCGCGCGATCTCGCGGAGAAGGTGCTGCGGGAGTTCGAGCCGTTCGATTACGTGGTGGTGCCGAGCGGCTCGTGCGGCGGCCAGATCAAGGTCCAGTACCTCGACCTGTTCCGCGACGATCCGGATCTCAAGGCCCGTGTCGAGCGCCTTGCCGGCAAGACCTACGAGCTGACCGATTTCCTCGTCAACGTCGCCAAGATCACGGATCTGCCGTCGAACTTCTCTGGTCACATCACCTACCACGACTCGTGCAGCGGGCTGCGTGAAATGGGTGTCAAGGAGCAGCCGCGCGCGCTGCTTGCACGGCTGCCCGGCGTGAAGCTCACCGAGATGAAGGACTGCCAGCAGTGCTGCGGCTTCGGCGGCACCTTTTCCGTCAAGTACGGCGACATCTCGGGCGCGATCGTCGACGAGAAGTGCCGCAACATCCAGGCGAGCGGGGCCGGCGCCGTCGTGCTTGGCGACCTCGGCTGCATCCTCAACATCGAAGGCCGGCTGCGCCGCACCGGCGACGAGACGACGCGCGTGCTGCACATCGCGCAGGTGCTGGCGGGAGACGCCTGATGCAGGTCCAGTCCATGCACTTCAAGGAGCGAGCCGGGCAGAAGCTCGCCGACGCGCGCCTGCAGAAGAACCTCAAGAAGCTGTCCGAGAAGTTCGTCACGGCGCGTGCCGCGGCGATCCTTGAACTCGACGACTTCGAGGGCACCCGCAACGCGGCAGTGGAGCGGCGCAATCGCGCGCTCGCGAACCTCGACGTCTGGCTCGAGACCTTCGAGCGCAACGCGACGGCGCGCGGTGCCACGGTCCTGTACGCGGAGACGCACGAGGAGGCGGCGCGGCTGATCGTCGACATCGCCAGACAGCACGGCGTGCGCAAGGTCACGAAGTCGAAGTCGATGGTGTCCGAGGAGGTCGGCCTCAACCACGCCCTCGAGGCCGCGGGAATCCGGCCGGTCGAGACCGATCTCGGCGAATACATCCTGCAGATCAACGACAACGAGGCGCCGTCGCACATCATCGCGCCCGTGATCCACAAGGACAAGGAAGAGATCTCGGACCTGTTCGCCAAGGCGCACGCGATGCCGCGCAAGACCGAGATCACGCAACTGACGCGGGAAGCGCGCGACGTGCTGCGCAGCCACTTCCTGACCGCCGACATGGGCGTGACGGGCGCCAACTTCCTGATCGCCGAGACTGGTTCGGCCACGGTCGTGACCAACGAGGGCAACGAGGGGATGTGCACCATCCTGCCGCCCAAGGTGCATGTGGTCCTGACCGGCGTCGAGAAAGTGCTGCCGACCCTGGAGGACGTGGCGACGCTGATGCGCCTGCTGCCGCGTTCGGCCACCGGCCAGCAGATCTCCAACTACTTTTCGGTGCTGACCGGGCCGCGCCGCGCTGGCGAGCTGGACGGGCCGGAGCATATGTACTACGTGCTGGTCGACGCAGGGCGCACGGGACTGCTGGGTGGCGAGTTCCAGGAGATGCTGCGCTGCATCCGCTGCGGCGCCTGCATGAACCACTGTCCCGTCTATCAGAAGATCGGGGGCCACGCCTACGGCTGGGTGTATCCGGGCCCGATGGGCTCGGTGCTGACCCCGAGCTACGTCGGCGTCGAGAACGCGCTCGACCTGCCGCAGGCGGCCACGCTGTGCAGCCAGTGCAGCGTCGTCTGTCCGGTCAAGATTCCGCTGCCCGACCTGCTGCGCAAGCTGCGGGAGAAGCAATGGGAGCGCGGCCTGCGTCCGTGGTACGAAACGGTCGGCGTTGCCGTCTGGGCCTATGCGGCCAAGCGGCCATCGCTGTACGCGTTCGGCTCGAAAGTCGCGGTGCGCGTGCTGCGCTGGATGGGGGGTAGCGACCGGCGCATCCGCAGCCTGCCGGTCGGTGCGGGCTGGACTCGCAGTCGCGACTTTCCCGCGCCGAGCGGCCGCACGTTCCGCGAGATGTATCGCGAGCGCCAGCTGGGCGCTCAGGCCGGTTCGACCCGGAAGTAGCGGGCGCCCCTGTCGTCGCGTCCGGAGCGATAGAGCGCGACTTCCCGTATCGCCCACGGGATCGGTGGCCTGATCTCGTTCGGCCCGTCGAAGCGGCGCACGTCGCGCAGCAGCGTGACGTGCGGCACGAAGGGCTTGCGGTCGTAGCTGACCTTCAGGTCGTCCAGCAGCGCGCGCGCGCGGTCCGCGATCCCGGCGAGTTCCGGCGTCAGCGGGCCCCCGGCCCAGAGCACGCGCGGTCGCGCGAAGAAGCCGATCGCATCGAGGTGCCAGTCGTGCTGCACGGGCGGCAGGGCCGCGCAGGCGGTGGCGATGCCCGGGGCATCCGTGTCTGGCAGGTCGCCGATGAACGCCAGCGTCAGGTGCAGGTTGTCGGCGCGCATCACGCGGCCGTGCACGGCGTGGGGGCGCACTGCGTCAGTCAGTTGAGCGCAGCGCTGGCGCGCCGTCTCGTCGGGCCACGCGGCCAGGAAGCAGCGCATTCGATCAGCCCTTGGCGCGCGATGCTCCGCGGCCGCGCCGCCTGCGCTGCTGCGCCCCGATCGCGCGGATCGCCTCGACGCAGTCGGCCACGATGTCCGGGCCGGAGTAGATGAATCCCGTGTAGACCTGCACCAGCGACGCGCCGGCCTGGATCTTCTCCGCCGCGTCCGCCCCGTTCATGATGCCGCCCACGCCGATGATCGGCAGCGCGCCCTGCAGGTGGCGCGCGAGGATGTCGACCACCTGCGTGGCCCGCTCGGTCAGTGGCCGGCCGGACAGCCCGCCGGTCTCGTCCGCGTGCGGCAGCCCCTTGACCCGGTCGCGCGCGATCGTGGTGTTGGTCGCGATCACCGCGTCGACGCCGTGGGCCACCAGCGTGTCGGCAATCAGCGGGAGCGCGTCGTCGTCGAGGTCGGGCGCGATCTTCACCGCCAGCGGGACGCGACGGTGATGGCGGTCCTCCAGGCGTCTGCGCTCGTCGCGCAGGCCGCCCAGCAGGGACGCCAGTTCGCGCGTGCCCTGCAATGCTCGCAGGTCCTTGGTGTTCGGCGACGAGATGTTCACGGCGACATAGTCGGCGTGCTCGTAGACCCGCTGCAGGCCCGTGCGGTAGTCGTCGAGCGCGCGCTCGAGCGGCGTGTCCGCGTTCTTGCCGATGTTCAGGCCCACGATGCCACCGCGGCGCCGGAACGTGCGCTGGCGTTGCACGTTGTCGACGAACTTGTCGATGCCGTCGTTGTTGAAGCCCATGCGGTTGATCACGCCCTGTGCCGGGACGAGGCGGAACACGCGCGGCTTCGGGTTGCCGGGCTGTGGCCGCGGAGTCACCGTGCCGGCCTCGATGAAGCCGAAGCCGAACGTGCCGAGCGCATCGATGTGGTCGCCGTTCTTGTCCATGCCGGCAGCGAGACCCACCGGATTGGGAAAGTCGAGTCCCATCACGTTGACCGGCAACGGCGGGATGCTCCGGCAGACGAAGCGCGTCAGCCCGAGCGCGTAGGCACGGCCGAGCTGCTTCAGCGTGAGGTCGTGGGCGACCTCGGGGTCGAGCGAGAAGAGGACGGAGCGCGCGAAGGTGTACAGCACGCCCGGATTCTAGCGACCGCTGGCGGAGCCGCCGTCAGCTCGCCTTCTGCCGCGTGCCGTCGGCCAGCCGCTCCCAGCGGCCGCCGCGCAGCATCTCCACCGGCCGGAAGCGCGCCTTGTAGGCCATCTTCGCGCTCTGCTCGATCCAGTAGCCGAGGTACAGGTACGGCAGCCGCAGCGCCCGGCACTGCTCGATCTGCCACACGATGTTGAACGATCCGTAGCTCGTGCCGGGCTGGTCGGGGTCGAAGAAGGTGTAGACGGACGACAGTCCGTCGTTCAGCACGTCGATGATGGAGATCATGCGCAGCGTGCCGAGGCCGTCGACGCCGGGCGGCAGCGGATCGCGGAACTCGACCAGCCGGGTATTGACCTTGCTCTGCAGGAGGAACTGCGAATACTGCTCGCGGCTGTCGTTGTCCATGCCGCCGCCGGCGTGACGCGTCGACTGGTAGCGCAGGTAGAGGTCGTAGTGCTCGTGATCGAACGCGAGCGAGGCCACACGCGACACCAGGCCGCGATGGCGCAGCCAGGAGCGGCGCTGGGTCCGGTTCGCCACGTATTCGGCCACCGGCACGCGCACCGGAACGCAGGCGCGACAGCCGTCGCAATATGGGCGGTAGGTGAAGATCCCGCTGCGGCGGAATCCCATCTTGACCAGTTCGCTGTAGACGTCGGCGTTGATCAGGTGGGCCGGCGTGGCTACCTGCGAGCGCGCCTGCCGGTCGTCGAGGTAGCTGCACGGGTAGGGCGCCGTGGCGTAGAACTGGAGCGCCGAAAAGGGCAGTTCCTTGAGGTTCGCCACGTCAGTCGGTCCGGCTCTCGTTCAGCAAGGCGTTGAGCGGGCGGTTCATGTACGCGCGCCAGTCGATCGGCGCGGCGCCGACCGCGTTCTTCAGGTGGGCCACGAAGTCCGCACGGCGGATCTCGCGGGCCCCGAGGGACGCGAGATGCCGCGTGTTCTGCTGGCAGTCTATCACTCGCACTTTCTCGATCAGCAAGAGCCGCACCAGGGTTGCGAGGGCGATCTTCGAGGCGTCCGTCGTGCGGGCGAACATCGACTCCCCGTAGAACATCCGGCCCAGCGAGACTCCGTACAGGCCGCCGACCAGGGCTCCGTCCGACCAGGTTTCGATCGAGACGGCGAGCCCGAGCCGGTGCAGTCCGCCGTACGCCGCGATCATCTCTTCCGTGATCCAGGTCCCGGCTTCTCCGTCGCGCGGCTCGGCGCATGCCCGCATGACGGCTTCGAACGCGCTGTTGGCGCGCAGTTCGATGCGCTGGCTGCGGGCCGTGCGGCGCAGGGTCTTGCCAAAGGTTCGCGAAGCGCGGAATTCGTCGGTGTACAGCACCATGCGCGGGTCGGGCGACCACCACAGGACCGGTTCGCCGGGCGAGTACCAGGGAAAGATGCCGTGGCGGTAGGCGTCGAGCAACCGCTCGACCGGCAGGTTGCGGCTGGCGGCGAGCAGGCCGTTGGGCTGCTCGAGCGCCGTGCGCACCGGCGGAAACGGCTGGCCCGCTGCCAGCCAGGGAATCATCGGGGAGCGTTGCCGGAGAGGGCCGGCACACCCGCGACGATGGACTCGACGTGGATGCCGTACTCGCCCCGCTTCCGGTCGGCGAAGAAGTGGCGCAGCGTGGCGGACACTGTCCTGAACGCGATCTCGTCCCATGGGATCTCGTGCTCGCTGAACAGACGTACCTCGAGGCTTTCGGTGCCGGCGGCGAACGCCGTGTCCACCAGTTCGGCGCGGAAGAAGATGTGCACCTGCTGCACGTGCGGCACGTCGATCATCGTGAACAGCGGGCCCAGGTCGATGCGTGCGCCCGCTTCCTCGAGCGTCTCGCGCAGTGCGCCGTCGCCGGTGGTCTCACCGGTTTCCATGAACCCCGCAGGCAGGGTCCACTTGCCGTAGCGGGGCTCGATGGCCCGCTTGCAGAGCAGCACGCGCTCGCCCCACACCGGAATGGTCCCGACAACGGGCCGCGGGTTCACGTAATGGATCGTGCCGCACTGGTCGCAGCATGCGCGCGTGCGGTTGTCGCCCTCGGGGACGCGCAGGCTGGTCGGGTGCCCGCAATGGGAGCAGAAGCGCACGATTGGGACGGCCGAAGTCGCGTTGAGACTGCAGTCGAGTCTATCCCAGCGCCCGGTCCGGTTCGTGTCGCCGCCAGGCCAGCCGGGGTCGCCCAAGGGCCGTCAGGC
>JAOUJD010000116.1 GCA_029883565.1 Burkholderiaceae bacterium | reverse complement strand
CGGGCTGGTCAGGTGGTCAGACCAATTCTTGCGCCGGGAGGGATATAGTCCTGCGGCGGCGCACCAGCCGCAGCACTGGAGGTCGAACCCATGAATCAACTCGACATGAAGGACCGCAACGCCATTGTCACCGGTGGCGCGGCGGGCATCGGGCTCGCGATCGCACGCCGCTTCGCGGCGTCGGGGGCGCGCATCAGCCTGTGGGACCGTGACGCGGCCGCCCTCGAATCCGCCGCGAAGGAACTCGGAGGCGCGCACGTCGCCCGCGTCGACGTGACGCGCGAGGACGAAGTGGCGAAGGCATTCGATTCGAGCGTCGCGGCGTTGAAGCGCGTCGACGTGCTCGTGTGCAGCGCCGGCATCACGGGTCCGAACACGACGGTCGAGAAGTACCCGCTCGCCGCGTGGAAGGAAGTCATCGACATCAACCTGACCGGCGTCTTCCTGTGCAACCGGGCGGTCGTTTCGCACATGACCGCGAACGACTACGGCCGCATCGTCAACATCGCCTCGATCGCCGGCAAGGAAGGCAACCCGAACGCCTCGGCCTACAGCGCGTCGAAGGCGGCCGTGATTGCGCTGACGAAGTCGCTCGGCAAGGAACTGGCGAAGACCGGCATCCGCGTCAACTGCGTGACGCCGGCGGCGGTGAAGACCGGCATGTTCGCGCAGATGACGCAGTCCCACATCGACTTCATGCTGTCGAAGATCCCGATGGGACGCTTCGGCGAGGTGGACGAGATCGCGGCGCTGGTCGGCTGGCTCGCCACGGCAGACTGCTCGTTCTCGACAGGCGCGGTGTTCGACCTGTCGGGCGGTCGCGCCGTGTACTGAGGGCCAACGCATGACCGGACGCTACTCGGCGGACTCGCTGCGGTCGATGGCGACCGCGCTGCTCGGCGCGGCGGGCATGGACCCGGAGCACGCGCGCGACACGGCCGACGTGCTGGTCGAAGGGGACCTGCTCGGACACACCACGCACGGACTGGCACTGCTGGCGGCGTACCTGGGCGAGCTCGAGACCGGCGCGCTGCGCCGGCGCGGCGCCTACCGCGTCGTCAACGAGCGCGGCGCATCGGCGCTGTGGGACGGCGAGCGGCTTGCCGGACCGTGGCTGACGCTGCGCGCCATCGAGGACGCGATGGCGCGCGCCGAGCACCTGGGTGCCGGCACCGTCGTCATCCGCCGCAGTCATCACATCGCCTGCCTCGCGGCGTACCTGACACGGGCGACCGACCGCGGGTTCGCGCTGCTGCTGGCCTGTTCGGATCCCAATTCGGCCAGCGTGGCGCCGCACGGCGGACTGAAGCCGGTGTTCACGCCGGATCCGATCGCGTTCGGCGTGCCGACCTCGACCGAACCGGTGCTGATCGACCTGTCGGCGTCGCTGACCACCAACGGCATGACGGCGCGGTTGCACAAGCACGGCCAGCGTCTCGCGCATCCGTGGCTGCTCGATGCAGCGGGCAACGCCACCGACGATCCCGCGGTGCTGTTCACTGAACCCAGGGGCACGATCCTTCCTGCCGGTGGCGTGGACGCCGGGCACAAGGGCTACGCGCTCGCGCTGATCGTCGAGATGCTGACCGGCGGGCTGGCCGGCTTCGGCCGCGCCGATCCGAAGGAAGGCTGGGGCGCGACCGTCTGCGTGCAGGTGTGGGATCCGCAGGCGTTCGGCGGGACCGCCGCGTTCGAGCGTCAGGCCGACTGGCTGGCGGCGTCGTGCCGCGAGAATCCGCCACGACCCGGGTTCGACCGGGTACGCCTGCCCGGGCAGCGCGGCCTCGCCCTGAAGCGCGCGCAGCTCGAGCGTGGCGTGCAGCTGCAGGAAGACATCATGCCCTCCCTGGTGCCGTGGGCGAGCAAGCTCGGCGTCCCGCTGCCAGGACCCGTCTAGACCTGCGGGCGGGCAGCTCGCGCGCGGCCGGCGCCGGCAGCGCCGTGCCGCTCAGAGCGCTTCGGCCACCAGTTCGGCGATGTCGCGCGCCGGAACCTTGTCGTTGACCTGCGCAAGGCCGTCGCCGACCATGACCGCGCAGTAGGGACATGCGGTCGCCACCGTCGCCGGCGCCCGTTCCATCGCCTGCTGCGCGCGCAGCACGTTGATGCGCGTGCCGATCGTCTCCTCGAGCCACATGCGGCCGCCCCCGGCCCCGCAGCACATGGCGTGGTCGCGCGCCAGGCCGAACTCGAGCGGGGCGTCCTTCGACACTGCCTGCAGCACGCGCCGCGGTGCGTCGTACTCGCCGTTGTGGCGGCCCAGGTAGCACGGCTCGTGGTAGATCACGCGCTCGTGCACCGGCTTCACCTTAAGCCTTCCGGCGGCGATCCAGGCGTCGATCGCCTGCGTGTGATGGACGACCTCGTACTGCCCGCCGAATTCGGTCAGCTCGTTCCTCAGTGCGTTGAACGCGTGCGGGTCCGTGGCGACGATGCGCCTGGCCCCGAGGCCGTTCAGCGTCTCGACCAGCGAAGTCGCAAGCTGCTGGAACACCATCTCGTTGCCGAGCCGCCGGACGCATTCGCCGGTGGAGCCCTCTGCCGGACCGAGGATGCCAAGCTTGATGCCTGCGGCCTGCGCCACCTTGACGAAGGCGCGCGCAATCTTCTGGCCGCGCGGGTCGAACGACGACGCGGAGCCCACGTAGTAGAGGTAGTCCAGCCCGGCAACGTCGGCGGCGCTCGCGACGACCGGCAGTTCGAGCGCCTTCGCCCAGTCACCGCGCGACCCCGAGTCCAGTCCCCACGGGTTGCCCTGCGACTCGTAGGCGGCGAACAGCTTGTTGAGCTCCGACGGAAATTCGCCTTCCATCATGACCTGGCGCTGGCGCAGCCGGTAGAACTTGGCCAGGTGCTCGAGGCCGATGGGGCAGGCCACTTCGCAGTAACCGCAGGTCGTGCAGGCCCACAGCGTCTCCTCGCTGATCGGGCCGCCGACGAGCGCCGGCAGCTGGTCGCGCGCGCCGGCCCTGATGCGTTCGCCTTCGTCGACCAGGTGGTGCTTGACGGCGTCGTTGACCCACTTCAGCGACAGCGGCTTGCCCGTCAGGAAGGTCGGGCAGGCGTCCTTGCAGCGCCCGCACTCGGTGCAGGTGAACGCGTCCAGACCTTCCTTCCAGGTCAGGTCGAGCGCGGTCCTGGCGCCGATCTTCAGCTGGTCCGGATCGGCGTCATCCTCCGCGAGCGGGGCGAGATCGACGGCCGGCACGTGGTTCAGCGGGGCCGGCCGGCCGAAGAACACGACCGGGAGCGCGGTGACGATGTGGAAGTGCTCGCCGATCGGCAGGATCGCCAGGAAGGTGAACACGGTGAGCATCTGCACCCAGTAGAACAGGTGGTAGCCGACGTCGATCGCGGCCGGCGACAGGCCCTGCACGGTGCTGGCCAGCGGCCCGCCGATCCACGCCCAGGCCTGCTCGTGGGCGACGGCGGCGCTGGCCGGCGCGAGCTTCGCGAAGCGGAACGCGTCGAAGCCGAAATCGGTGAGCATGATCAGCGCGATCAGGCCGAGCACGAGCAACGCCTCGCGATTGGGTTCGAGCCTGCGCGGCCGGTGCACGAAGCGGCGCCAGAAGCCGAAGGCGACCGCCGCCAGCACGGCGAGTTCGACGAAGTCCTTCCACGCGGTGTAGCCCGCGCCGAGTCCGCCCGGGATCGTGGCCTCGGGCGAAAAGCCGATCACGATCAGGTGCAGCTTGCGCACCAGCAGCGTCATGAAGCCGACGAAGATCACCGTGTGCATCAGGCCCGGCCGGAAGTCGCCGGACAGCAGCCGTGACTGGCCGAAGCCCATCTTGACCAGGCGGGCGATGCGCTGGTCGACGTGATCCAGCCGGTTTTCGGGCGCGAGCGCGGCGACGATGGCGAGCTTGCGCCAGGCCATCAGGCCAAAGGCGGCAAACCCGGCCAGCATCAACAGCGAGATGCCAACGGGACTCATTGGATGCTCGAGTGAGGCGACGGCCGATTGTCGGTCGCCGGACATGTCCGGACGTGACCCCGGTCAAGGGGCCGGGACGAAAAAAAGCCCGCGTCGGGCGCGGGCTATTCCTTTGAGACGCGGATCACCCACCAGCCGAGATCCGGTTCTCCTTCACGATCTTGGCCCAGCGCTCCACTTCCTTCTTCATGAAGGCGCTGAACTCGGCCGGCCCCTGTCCGGTGACCGTCATGCCCTGCGCGCTCAGGCGCTCGGCGACGGCAGGATCCTTCAGGGCCTTCTGCACTTCGGAGTTCATGCGGTTCACGATGTCCGGCGGCGTCTTGCCCGGAGCGATCACGCCCCAGTAGGCCAGCGCCTCGAAGTTCTTGATGCCCGCTTCGGCCAGGGTCGGCGTGTCAGGCAGCGCGGGGCTGCGCCTGGCGCCGGTTACGGCGAGCGGCTTGACGGTTCCGTTCTTCACGTGCGGCATCACCAGGAACACGGTCCCGATCGCGATCGGGATGTGGCCCGCGACCGCGTCGTTCATCAGCGGCCCGCCGCCGCGGTAGGGCACGTGGGTCCACGACCAGCCGCCCTGGTTGCCGGCCTGGATCATGGCGAGGTGGCCCAGGCTGCCGGTGCCGATAGAGCCGATGTTGATGCCCTTCACGGTGCGCGCGTCGGCGAGCATGTCGCCGATGGTCGCGTACTTCGACTTGGCCGATCCGACCAGCGCCATCGGCGAGGTCCCGATCAACGTGACCTGCGCGATGTCCTTCAGCGTGTCGAACTGGATGTTCGGGATCAGGCTGGCGTTGGTGCCGTGCGTGTCGAACACGACGCCGAAGGTGTACCCGTCCGGCGCTGCCTTGGCCACTGCGTTGGTGCCGATCGAACCCGAGGCGCCACCGACGTTCTCGACGACGACGCTCTGGCCGAGCTGCTTGCCGAGCTGCTGCGAGAGGATGCGGGCGACCTGGTCGACCGAACCCCCGGGCGGGAACACGGCGATCAGCCGGATGGTCTTGTTCGGCCACGCCTGGGCCTGTGCGGGTGCCGTTGCGATTGCGCCGAGCGCAACCAGACTTGCCGCTGCAATGCGGAGGATGGTCGACATCGAGGATCTCCTTGATCGCGCGGCGACTGGCGCGCCGCTGCGGGCGGATGTTAACGCGGCCCGCGTCAGTAGACCGCGCCGCGCGCGTCGACGCGCCAGACCTGCTCGACGCGGTCGTTGCGCACGGCGACGATCCATTCGTGCAGGTTGACCGTCGGGTCGATGTGTCCCGGGATCAGCAGCGGCTTGTCGCCGAGCGCGAGTTCGGGGCCATCGCCGACGCGCTCGAGCACCGTGTGCTCGTCAGACACCCCGCGCACCTGCCAGCCGGGAAAGGCCGGCATCGCGCTGCCGGAATCGGTGGAGAACGCCTTGAGGCCGGCATCCAGAGTGGCGCGATCGCTGATGGCGTCGCGCCGGCGGCTCATTACCGTGGTCAGGATGAACAGCGACTGTTCGAACGTCGGCCAGCTGGGGTCCTGCACGTTCTTCGCGTAGTCGAGGTCCATCAGGATGTACGAGCCTGGCTGGATCTCGTTGTAGACGCCGCTCGTCGCTTCGAACAGGAAGGTCCCCGTGCCGCCGCCCGTGATCGTGCCGCAGGGCAGTCCGGCGCTGACCAGCGCGTCGCGCGCGGACCGCGCCAGTGCGCTCGCCGCGCTGATGGCCTGGCGCCGCTCGCCGATGCTGCGCCGGTGCTGCGCCGAGCCGAAATACGCCTGCAGTCCGCGCAGTGTGAGGCTGGGCTGGGCGTCGACGACGCGCGCCAGCGCAACGGCGGCGGCGGGATCGGAGACGCCGGCGCGGTTGTGGCCGACGTCGAGCTCGATGTAGACGTCCATCCGGGTGTCGGCCTCGTCGCATGCGCGCGCCAGCTTCAGTGCCGCGCCGGCGTCATCGACGCACACGCCGAGCCGCGCCGCGGGAAACCGGGCCGCCAGGCCTGCCAGGCGCGCCAGCTTGCGCTCGCCGACCACCTCGTTGGTCACCAGCACGTCCTCGATGCCGCCGGCCAGGAACGGCTCCGCCTCCGATGCCTTCTGCACGCAGATGCCGGCCGCGCCCGCGGCCACCTGCCGCCGCGCGATCTCCACGCACTTGTGGCTCTTCGCGTGCGGCCGCACGCGCACCTTGTGGCCGGCCACGGCCTGCATCAGGCGCGCGAGGTTGGCGTCGAACTTGTCGAGGTCGACGATCAGCGCCGGCGTGTCGACGTCGGCCAGCGCGTCGCCGACGCGGGCCGGCATCCAGTGGGTTTCCATGCCGGCGAGTCTAGCGAGCGCGTTGCGCGCGCGCCGTAGAATCCCCGGTCTGGTCATCACACAACAGCGGGACTCAAGTCCGGATCTCTATGAGCATCAAGAGCGACAAGTGGATTCGCCGCATGGCGGCGACCGGGATGATCGAGCCGTTCGAGCCCGGTCAGGTGCGCGAGGTCGGCGGCAAGAGGATCGTGAGCTACGGGACCTCCAGCTACGGCTACGACATTCGCTGCGCGCGCGAATTCAAGATCTTCACGAACATCAACTCGACGATCGTCGATCCCAAGCAGTTCGATCCCAGTTCGTTCGTCGACTTCACCGGCGACGTCTGCATCATCCCGCCCAACTCCTTCGCGCTGGCACGCACGGTCGAGTACTTCCGCATACCGCGCAACGTGCTGACGATCTGCCTCGGCAAGAGCACCTACGCGCGCTGCGGCATCATCGTCAACGTCACGCCGCTCGAGCCCGAGTGGGAAGGGCACGTGACGCTCGAGTTCTCCAACACCACGCCGCTGCCCGCCAAGATCTACGCGGGCGAGGGTTGCGCGCAGGTGCTGTTCATCGAGTCCGACGAAGTCTGCGAGACCTCGTACAAGGATCGCGGCGGGAAATACCAGGGACAGCGCGGGGTCACGTTGCCGCGGACCTGAGCGCTGGCAGGCGAAATGCGAACGGGCGCCGAAGGCGCCCGTTCAGGGTAAGTCTCGATCGAGCCGCGCTACGGGCGGCTCGTTGCCGCGCCGATCAGTTCTTGATGTACGTCCAGCCGGCTTCCTGCCGGTTCATGATCTGGACGACGCCGCCGGGCACGACCTTCACTCCCGGGAAGAGGTCCTTTTCAGTCAGCTTCGCGGCCTTCATCGTCGCGCCGCACGCCAGGATGGAGACGCCGTTGCCCATCGCGTCGCTCATGCGATTGGCGACGCTGGACTCGAACTTCATCATGTTGAGCCCCGGGCCGTTCGCCACGATCTCGATCTCGACGTTGCCCTTGCCGACCGCGCTCTGCAGGTTGCCCGCGTTGTTCAGCGTCTGGTTCCACTTGACCGGGTCGTCTTCGGTCACGTGGAAGATGACGTGGTGCTTCTTCGTCGCGTCGGCCGCCGAGGCGGCCGATCCTGCGGTGAGCACGAGGGCGAGCGCGACGGCGGCCGCCTGTGCTAGGTACTTGATCATGGTGGTCGTCTCCTGTCGTTCTTGAGGGTCGGAACCGCCGCTGGCGGCGCAACGGAATCCGTTCGGCGAGGATCGGGCAAATCCGCGATATTTGCAATCAGATCAAGAGCATGAGGCCGGCGCGCGACGTCGCTGAATAGGCGTCGCGGCCAGCGGATGCGTGCAGCCAAGCGCGTTGAGCGGTGCGGAGGGAGCGGCAGCGCCGCGCTACTTCTCCTTCGGCCGGCGCGGACCTTCGCTCTCGACCGGCCTGCCGCGCTCCTGCTCGGGGATGTTGCGCAGCACCTGTTCCTTCTGTGAAGGCGTCGGCTGCCCGTGTGGCTGCGCCGCGGGATGCGGCAATGGCGCTGGCGCGGCTGCAGCCGGCGCGGGCTGCGCCGGGGCCGGATGGGCACGCGGCGCAGGGGTCGGCGCAGGCGCCGACTGCACCGGACGCGCGCCCGGTGCCATCGGCTGCTTGATGGTCGGCGGCGCACCGGGCGGGAAGCGGGCCGGCTCGGCCGGATTGATCGGCTTCGGCTGGCCCGGCGGAATCTGCTCGACCGGCTGGTGCGGCCTTGGATGTGCGCGCTCGACCGGCGACGGCGTGGCGGGCAGCGGCGGAACCGCAGGCTGGCCGCGCTTCAGTCCCGGCGGTTGCGCCAGCGGCGCACGCTCGTTTCCGGGCAATGGCGGTTGCGGCGTGATACCCCGCCCGGGCACCGGTTCGGCGACCACCGGCGGCATCACGCGCGTTGGCGGCATGCCCGTTCGCGGGGGTGGCACCGGTTGCACCGGCTGCGCCGGAGCAACCACTCGCCCGTTCGGCG
>JAOUJD010000388.1 GCA_029883565.1 Burkholderiaceae bacterium | reverse complement strand
GCCGGCTGCGCTTCGACTACGGGATGCGCTGCGACTGCATGTAGCTGTCGAAGGTCGACTCGGTGAAGCGGAACCACAGGTTCTGTTCGCGCAGGAAGTTGATGTAGTCGGAGTAGATCCGCTTCCATGCCGGATTCGCGGCGCTCAGCTCGGCGTACACGCCGAAGGCTGCCTTGAACGCCGCGTCCATCACTTCCTTCGGCATGCGGAACGGCTTGGCACCGCCGGCGACGAGCGTCTTCAGCGCCGCCGGGTTCTTGCCGTCGTAGGCAGCCTGCATGTTGACGTGTGCGTGCGACGCCGCCGCTTCCACGACTCCCTTGTAGTCGGCGGGCAGCGCATCCCATGCCTTGCTGTTGACGTACAGCGTGAGCTGCGGGCCGCCCTCCCACCATCCGGGGTAGCCGTACCACGGCGCGACCTTGTAGAAGCCGAGCTTCAGGTCGTCGTACGGGCCGACCCATTCGGCGGCATCGATCGTGCCCTTTTCGAGCGACGTGTAGATCTCGCCTGCCGGGATGTTCTGCGGGACGGCACCGATGCGCTCGAGCACCTTGCCGCCGAACCCGCCGATGCGCATCTTCAGGCCCTTCATGTCCGCGAGCGACTTGATCTCCTTGCGATACCACCCGCCCATCTGGGCGCCGGTATTGCCCATCGGGAAGTTCACGATGTTGAAGGTGCGGTAGAACTCGCGGAACAGCTTCAGGCCGTTGCCTTCGTACATCCACGCCGTCATCTGGCGCGAGTTGAAGCCGAACGGGATCGCGCAGTCCATCGCGAAGGTCGGATCCTTGCCGAAGAAGTAGTACGGCGCCGTGTGCGCGGCCTCGACCGTGCCGTTCTGGATCCCGTCGACGACGCCGAATGCCGGCATCAGTTCGCCGGCGGCGTGCACGCTGATCTGGAACTTTCCGCCGGTGGCGGCCGAAACCTGCTTGGAAAACACCTCGGCCGCCCCGTAGATGGTGTCGAGGGACTTGGGAAAACTGGACGCCAGGCGCCAGCGCACCTGCGCCTGGGCGCGGACGACGGCGGGCGCCGCAACCGCGGCCGCCGCGGCAGCGCCGGCTGAAGCACGAGCCAGGAATGAACGACGTTGCATCAAGAGTCTCCTCAAGATCGAAGATTGGAGTTGTAGGCCAAGCGCAGGCGGGGCGAGGCCTCGCCCCGGCCGCCGATCTGACGCGGGGCCATTGTATCCATTACCCCCTGCACGGCAACGTCCGCCCGCCTGCGGACGCGGGCCGGGTCAGGCGCCGCCGACCGTCATTCCGTCGATCAGGACGGATCCGGCGATCTTGCTGCCCCGGACCACCTGGTCGGTGCCGACCCCTGCGATGTTCCGGAACATGTCGCGCAGGTTGCCGGCGACCGTGATTTCCTCGACCGGGTAGCAGATCTCCCCCTTCTCCACCCAGAAGCCGCTCGCGCCGCGCGAGTAGTCGCCGGTCACGTAGTTGACGCCCTGGCCGATCAGGTCCGTGACCAGCAGGCCGGTGCCGAGCCGGCGCAACATGACTTCGAAGTCGTCCTCGTCGTCGGTCGCGGCCGACCGCAGTTCGAGGTTGTAGGCGCCACCGGCGTTGCCGGTGGACTTCATGCCCAGTTTGCGCGCTGAGTACGTCGACAGGAAGTAGCCGTTGAGCTGCCCCTTTTCGACGATGTCGCGCTGGATGCCGCGCACGCCCTCCTCGTCGAAGGGGCTGGAACCGGGGCCTTGGGGGATGTAGGGATCCTCGTGCAGAGACACGTGGTCGGCAAAGATCTTCTTCCCGAGGGCGTCCACCAGGAACGACGCCTTGCGATAGAGCGAACCACCGCTGGCCGCCTGGACGAAATTGCCGAGCAGCCCGCAGGCAAGCGGAGCCTCGAACAGCACGGGACACTGCCGGGTCCTGATCTTGCGCGCCGACAGCCTGGACAGGGCACGCCTTGCCGCGTACGCACCCACCGCCTGGGGCGACGCGAGGTCCGCATGGACGCGCGAGGACGAATACCAGTCGTCGCGCTGCATCCCGGCCGCGCCACGCGCGATCGGCGACACCGAAATCGAATGGCGCGAATACGGGTAACCACCAACGAAGTCACGAGTATTCGCCAGGATGAAGTG
>JAOUJD010000386.1 GCA_029883565.1 Burkholderiaceae bacterium | reverse complement strand
GCCGTGACCGGACTGCCAGCAGCGCTGTCGCCGTCGAGCTCTGCAGCAGTCCGGTCACGGCCACGCCGGCGACGAATCCCGTGCCCCGGTTGCCTACGTTGCGGCGCAGTACGTGGCGCAGGCTGGCGCCGTATACGCGCAGCACGCCGGTCCGCACGATGTGCGTTCCCCAGACGAGCAGCGCGATCGCCGCGAGAAGGTTCAGAAGCGTCTGCATTTCATGCCGCTTGCGTTTGACTGCGGCGGCTCCATCCGTACGGCCGATGCGCGGCATCGGCCACTGTCGGGCGGCACCGGGCCCTCGCTGGCGCTCGCGCCGGTTCGGCCGCCGAGCGTGCCTGCCGGGGGCACGTCACCATGGCAACGAATACGTCTTCACGTTGGTGAAGCTCTTCATCGCCTCCAGTACGCCTTCCTTGTATCCCAGTCCGGAATCCTTGATTCCGCCGAAAGGGGTCAGTTCAAGCCGGTATCCCGGCACTTCGCGCACGTTTACCGTGCCGACGTTCAGTTCCGAGATGAACCGGGTGATGTAGTCCAGCCGGTTCGTGCACACCGACGAGGAAAGGCCGTACGCGGTCGAGTTGCTGATCGCGATGGCCTCGTCGATGCCGGAAAACCGGATCACGGGAGAAACCGGCCCGAACGTTTCCTCCTTGACCAGCTGCATGTCGGGCACGACGCGGTCAACGACGGTCGGTGCGTACAGCGCGCCCTGGCGCGCGTGACCGACCAGTACCTTCGCTCCCCGCGCCAGTGCGGCGTTCACCCGAGCCTCGAACTCGCGTGCGGCCGCCTCGTCGATGACCGGGCCCATGTCCGTGGCCGGATCGAGCGGATCGCCGTACCTGACGGCCCGGGTCCTGGCCACCAGGCGCTCGACGAACTCGTCAGCCACCCGCTCATGAACCAGTATGCGCTTTACTGCGGTGCAGCGCTGCCCGGAGTTCCTGTAGGAGCCGCTCGCGGCGAGGGAGGCGGCCTCCTCGACGTCGGCGTCTTCCATGACGATGATCGGATCGTTGCCCCCCAGCTCCAGCACCTGGCGTTTGTAGACGGCCTTCGCGGCGATGTACTTGCCCACCGAAACGCCGCCGGTGAAAGTCACCAGGTCGGCGTCGGGGTTCGTGAGCAGTTCGTCCGCGATCTCACGCGGATCGCCGGTGACGACGGACAGCATCGGCCCGGGCAGGCCGGCTTCGTACAGGATGTCCGCGAGAACGAAGGCCGCGAGCGGTGTCTTCTCGCTCGGCTTCAGCACGACCCGGTTGTTCGTGGCCACCGCTGGCGCCACCTTGTGGATCACCTGGTTCAGCGGGTGGTTGAACGGCGTGATGGCCGAGACGACCCCGAGCAGCGGCTCGCGCATCGTGTAGACCTTGCGCTTCTTGCCGTGCGGCGTCAGGTCGCACGAATACACCTGGCCGTCGTCGACGAGAGCCTGGTTGGCGGCGAACAGCAGCACGTCGCTGGCGCGCCCGACTTCGTACTGGGTGTCCTTCAGGCACAGCCCCGATTCCAGCGTGATCAGCCGCGCGATCTCGTCCCGCCGGCTGGCGACGATCTCGCCCGCCTTCATCAGGATGCGATAGCGGTCGTAGCGCGACAGCGTGCTGCGGAACCCGCGCGCGATCGCGAAGGCGCGGCGGACGTCGTCGACGCTGGCCTTGGGAACGGTCGCGATCACTTCCCCGGTGTACGGATAGCGAACCTCGAAGCTGCGCGGGCGCGCGACCCGCTCGCCGGCGATGCGCAGCGTTTCGGTGCGGACGGTGGAAACGGCGGCGGTCATTGCGCGTGATTCAGCACGAGTTCGAAGGCGTCGAAATTGCGCCAGCGGCGCATCGGGTCGAGCCCTTCGATTCGGCGGTTGATCACCAGCGGCACGCGCTGCTCGGAGATGCCGCCGTGGGACCGCAGCGGCAGCTCGAGCTGCGACAGGTCGTGGCGCGCGCGCGCGGTGCCGAGCACGACGCTGCGTTCCGAGACCGCGACGATATCGCCGATGCGATCGGCAGGCAGCTCGAAGCGCCGCGCCGCCTCGTCGCGGCCAAGAACGACCTCCATGCCCGGCAGGGCGCGCAGGCGCGCCGTCACGTCGGCGACCACGTCCCTGGGC
>JAOUJD010000387.1 GCA_029883565.1 Burkholderiaceae bacterium | reverse complement strand
CTACGCGGCCGCCGATCACGCGCGCGCCATCGAGTACTACCGGAAGGCCGCGGCCCGCAACGAGCGGGTCGCCCAGTTCAACCTGGCGGTGATGCTGTTCGCCGGCGAGGGTGGGCCGGTGGACCCGGTCGCCGCGCTGGACTGGCTGCGGCGCTCCGCCGACCTGGATTTCGCCCCCGCCCAGTTCGCGCTGGCGCTGCTGTACGAGCATGGAGAGCACGTGAAACGCTCGCAGCCGGACGCGACCGCGTGGTTCCGGCGCGCCGCAGAGCAGGGGCATCGCGGGGCCCAGGTCAGCCTGGCCACGCAGTACTTCCTTGGCCGCGGGGCAACGCTGGATTATCGCGAGGCGGCGCGCTGGTACGAACGGGCGGCGGAACAGGGGGACGAGGGTTCCGCCTACATCCTTGCCAGCATGTACGAGAAGGGCGACGGCGTGCCTCTGGACCTCCTGCGCGCGTTCTACTGGTACAGCCGCGCGGCGGCCGGGGGCGACCCTGCGGCGCGCATCAAGGCGCGCGAAGTGCAGGAGCGGATGTCGCGCTGAGGCGACGGATTCGTGCGGCGCTCAGGGCGCGCGCGGGAGTTGCGGCTGCGGGCGCTCGCCGACGGTCACCTGCAATTCGACTTCCTTGCCCTCGCGCGAGACCCGGACCTTGGCTGCAGTGCCCGGTGGCAGCTGGGAGATCTGGTTCAGCATCGCCCGTCTGTTCTGGACGGGCTGGCCGTTGATCGTCAGCATCACGTCGCCGGGTTCGAGACCTGCCTTGCCCGCCGGGCCCGAGCGCTGGACGGCCCTCAGCACCACGCCTTCGCTGCGCGGCAGTTTCAGCACTTCGGCCAGGTCGGGTGTCAGATCCTCCGGCTCGACGCCGAAGAAGCCGCGCACGACCTTGCCGGTCTTGATCAGCTGATCCATCACCTGGACCGCAAGCGTCGACGGGATCGCGAAGCCGATGCCGACCGAACCGCCGGAGCGCGAAAAGATCGCCGAATTGATGCCGACGAGGTGGCCGTTGGAGTCCACCAGCGCGCCGCCGGAATTGCCCTGGTTGATCGCGGCGTCGGTCTGGATGAAGTTCTCGAAGGTGTTGATGCCGAGGTCGGTGCGGCCCAGGGCGGACACGATGCCCATCGTGACGGTCTGGCCCACGTCGAACGGGTTTCCGATCGCGAGGACGACGTCGCCGACCTTGAGGGAGTCGGACCGGCCGAAGGTGATCGCCGGCAGGTCGCGCGCATCGATCTTGAGCACCGCGAGGTCGCTTTCCGGATCGGCCCCCACCAGCCGGGCCTCGAGCTGGCGGCCGTCCGACAGGGCCACCGCGATTTCGTCCGCGGCCTGCACGACGTGATTGTTGGTGAGCACGTAGCCGTCGGCGCTGGCGATCACGCCCGAGCCCAGGCTCGCGACGCGGTCGGTGCCGCCGCGCGGGTCGCCGAAGAAGTACCGGTACAGCGGATCGTCCGCCGCGCCCCGGCGGCGGACTTCCTTTGTCGTATAGACGTTCACCACGGCCGGCGCCGCATGCTTCACCGCGTCGGCATACGAGGTCAGCGCGCTGGCGCGCGTTGCGTCGGGCGCCGTGCCCTGGCGGATCGCCACCCCCGCCGGCGTGACGACGGGCGACGGACCCTGGGAGCGACCGATCCACTCCGGTCGGAGCGTCGAAACGATGAACAGCAGCGCCAGGCCGACCGTGGTCGCTTGGGCAAAGATCAGCCACAGTCGACGAAGCATCACAGCAGTTCCGCTACTTCCTGCCGGTGAAAAGTCCCGGCGCGAGCAAGCATTATTCCCGAAAAAGAGTTCGCCCCAAGCGCGCGCGATCGGCAGTGGTGATCTCAACCGCACCCCGCGCGGCAGGGCCCGCGTTTCCGCGAGGACCGCTGTGTCCGGTCGGTCGGGCCCGAGGGAGCTCGACGCGCGGCCGAACGCCCGGGGCCACTGCGTCCGTCCCTGTCACCCGGAATCCGGGTACCTATCGAGTCGGAACGACCGAACGTGCGACCCCTTGGGGGTCGCGTACCCGCACCACCCTCAGCGACGCTTCAATTCGTCCCGGATTTCGCGCAGCAGCACGACGTCCTCGGGGGTGGGGGGCGGGGCCACGGGGGC
>JAOUJD010000385.1 GCA_029883565.1 Burkholderiaceae bacterium | reverse complement strand
GCCGGCGGCCGTCGAACGCAACGGACCGCCGCCCGGGTTGCTGCCGTTCTACCTGCACTTCGTGCGCCAGGCGCCGCGACTCTACGTCGCAATGTTCGTATTCGGCGCCACGGTGGCTCTGCTGGATACGGTGATTCCCCTCTTCATCGGAAAGCTGGTCGGGCTGATGACCACTCCCGACCCGCGCGCCGCCGTACTCGCGCAGGCGCCGCTGCTGCTGGCGATGGCCGCCCTGGTGCTGATCGCGCGGCCGCTCGCGATTCTCGCGGACTCGATGGTGCGCAACAACGCGGTGATCCCCGGCGTGACCACGCTGATCCGCTGGCAGAGCCACTGGCACGTGATCCGGCAAAGCTGGAATTTCTTCCAGAACGACTTTGCCGGACGGATCGCCAACCGCGTGATGAACACCGCGAACTCGCTGCGCGAAAGCGTGGTCTCGAGCATCAGGGCCGTCTGGTACATCGTCGTGTACGGGGTCACCGCGCTCCTCCTCATCAGCTCGGCGGACTGGCGGCTCGCCACGCCAATCGTCCTGTGGATCGTCGCCTTCCTGTTCTTCCTGCGCTACTTCGTGCCGCGCATGCGCGACCTGTCGCGGCTGAGCTCGGAAGCGCGTTCACAGGTCATGGGAAGGGTGGTTGATTCCTACACCAACTTCCCGACGGTGAAGCTCTTTGCGCGGGCGGAGGACGAAGACTCGTACGTGCGCGAAGCGATGGTCGAGCACCGCGAGCGCATCGCCGCGCATATGCGCATGACCACCCGCTTCATGGCCACGCTCACCTGCATGAATGCCGCCCTGGTCGTAGGCACGGCCGCGCTAGGCGTGTGGCTGTGGCTGGCCGGACAGGCGAGCGCGGCAGCGGTCGCTACCGCGCTGCCCCTGGCATGGCAGATCGCCAACATGGCGGGCTGGGTCTCGTGGGAGGTCAGCGGCATCTTTGAAAACATCGGCGTCGTGCAGGAAGGCATGGAGACGATCGCGGTGCCGCACGCGTTGACGGATCGCCCCGGCGCGCGGGAACTCGCGGTCAGCGGCGGCACGATTCGCTTCGAGCACGTGGACTTCAGTTACGGAGCACTGCCGCGCGGCGGACGCGCCGTGATCGGCGATCTGAGCCTGGAGATCGCCGCCGGCGAGCGGGTCGGCATCGTGGGTCGATCAGGGGCCGGCAAGTCGACCATGGTGAGCCTGCTGCTGCGCTTCCAGGACGTCGAAGGCGGTCGCATCACGATCGACGACCAGGACATCCGGGACGTCACCCAGGAATCGCTGCGCGCGGCGATCGGCGTGGTCACTCAGGACACTTCGATGCTGCACCGCTCGATTGCGGCCAACATCCGGTACGGTCGGCCGCAGGCGACTGACGCCGAAGTCGAGGCCGCGGCGCGCCAGGCGCATGCGCACGAATTCATCGCCGGACTGCGGGACTGGAAGGACCGTACCGGCTACGAGGCGCACGCCGGCGAGCGGGGCGTCAAGCTGTCCGGGGGCCAGCGCCAGCGCGTCGCGCTCGCCCGCGTGATCCTGAAGAATGCGCCGATCCTGGTGCTGGACGAGGCCACCTCCGCGCTCGACAGCGAGATCGAGGCCGCAATCCAGGAGCAGCTCGAAACGCTGATGAAGGGCAAGACGGTCATCGCCATCGCACACCGACTGTCGACGATCGCACGCATGGACCGCCTCGTTGTGATGGACGCCGGCCGCATCGTCGAGCAGGGCACGCACGACGAACTGCTGCGCGCCGACGGCCACTATGCGCTCCTATGGAAGCGGCAGTCCGGCGGATTCCTGGCCAACGATGTCCCGGACGTGATCGCCGAACCGGATGACAACGTGGAGCTTGAGGGCGCTGCCGACGTCCATCCCGAGGCTGTCGAAGAACCGCAGGTCCGGATCTGAGCCGGTTGCAGCCAGGGAGAGTCACCTCGGCGACTCGACCCGGTCAACCCTCACCCCGTGTTCCGCAGCCCCGCCGAAATGCCGTTGATGGTCAGGTGAATGCCGCGCTTGACGCGCTCGCCACCCGAAGCGCCGCTCTTGCCCTCGCGGTGGCGCCTGATGAGTTCGACCTGCAGGTGGTTCAGCGGGTCGAGGTACGGCAACCGGTTCCGGAT
>JAOUJD010000115.1 GCA_029883565.1 Burkholderiaceae bacterium | reverse complement strand
CACGTGGCGCGGCTGCGCGGCGACGAAGGCCTTGGCGGCGTTCTGGGCGGCGACGATGCGGGTCGGCTGCAGGTCGTTCGCGCGCATGCTGCCCGACATGTCGAGCGCCAGGATCACCGTCTCGATCCTGGCGGGCAGCACCAGCGCCGCCTGCGGGCGGGCCACGGCGAGCAGCAGCGCGCTGAGGCCGGCGAGCCACAGCAGCGGGGGCAGGATCTTCTGCATCCGGCCCGTCGTCCCCGCCCCGACCGTCTCGAGCCGCGCGCGGCGCGCGGCGACGGCGCGCTGGCGCCGCAACACCCGGAAATAAGCCAGCATCACCAGCGGCACGGCGAGCAGCAGCCACAGCAGCGACGGCCACAGGAAGGTGAAGTTCGCCGGGCTCGGCATCGTCAGCGCAAGTGACGCGGCAGCGCCCCGCTTGCCAGCTGGCTGCGGCGCTTGCGCAGTTGCGTGAAGCGAAGCAGCGCTTCGTCGAGCGGCTCGTCGGTGGCGAGCTCGAGGCAGTCCACCCCGGCATCGCCGAGCGCGGCGCGCAGCTCCGTCTCGCGTTTCTCCGCCGCGCGGGCGAAGCGCCGGCGGAACGCGCTGTCGTGCGTGTCCACCAGCAGCTGCTCGCCGGTTTCCGCGTCCTGCATCATGACCAGGCCGATGTCGGGCAGTTCGGTCTCCATCGGGTCGGTCAACCGGACCGCGACGATGTCGTGGCGTCGCGCGAGGTCGGCCAGCCGCCGCGACCAGCCTGGGGTGCTGATGAAGTCCGACACCACGAACAGCACTGAACGGCGCTTGATGACCGGCCGCGCGAGCACCAGCAACTCGGCGAGATCGGTGACCCGGCCGACGCTGGTCGCCGACGGCCGCGCGCGGCGCTCCGCGAGTTTCTGCATGCGGTCGAGGATGTGCAGCACGTGGCGCCGCCCGCTGCGCGCCGGGATCACCTCGTTGGCCTGCTCGGAGTGCAGCACCGCGCCGACCCGGTTGCCGTAGCGGGTGAACAGCCGCGCGAGCACCGCGACCAGTTCGCTCGCCAGCGCGCGCTTGCGCATCAGCTGCGAGCCGAAGTCGACCGAGCCGGACAGGTCGAGGACGAACCACGCCGCGACCTCGCGGTCCTCCTGGAACTCGCGCACGTGCGGCACCTGGACGCGCGCGGTGACGTTCCAGTCCATGTAGCGGACGTCGTCGTGCAACTGGTACTCGCGCAGGTCGGCGAGGTCGAGCCCGAAGCCGCGGAACAGCGTCCGGTAGTCGCCCTGCAGCGTCCCGTCGAGCCGGCGCAGCACCGTCCACTCGAGCCGGCGCAGCAGGCGCTCGGGATTGACCGAGGGCGCTGGCTCGTTCGCGGCGGGAACGTCGTCGGCGATCGTCGCGGCCGACGCTGCCTTAGGCCGAAGCCACCCGAACATGGGCCTCCAGGGGTTTTTCCGGCGCCCGCACGGCCTGCAGCACGCGCATGATGATTCCGTCCGCCGTCTGGCCGTCCGACAGCGCTTCGTAGCTCAGCACGAGTCGGTGGCGCAGCACGTCGGGCACGAGGTCGATCACGTCTTCCGGCAGCACGAAGGCGCGGCCGCGCAGGAACGCGAGGGCGCGCGCGCCCTCGATCATGCTGATGGTCGCGCGCGGGCTGGCCCCGAACGTGATGTAGGGCGCAAGCTCGCGCAGTCCATACTGGTCCGGGCGACGCGTCGCCGACACCAGCTTCACCGCGTACTGCATCAGCGCCGGATCGACGTAGATGCGGCGGCACTCCTGCTGCAGCTGGAGGAGCTGCTCGGTAGTGCACACGCCGTTCACGCTGGTCGCCGCGCCGGTGACGCGCTCGACGATCACGAACTCCTCTTCCTCGTTGGGATAGTCGACGACCACCTTCATCATGAAGCGGTCGACCTGCGCTTCCGGCAGCGGGTACGTGCCTTCGGTCTCGATCGGGTTCTGGGTGGCCATCACGAGGAAGGGCATCGGCACCTTGTGCGTCTCGCCCGCGATCGTCACCTGGCGCTCCTGCATCACCTCGAGCAGCGCGCTCTGCACCTTGGCCGGCGCGCGGTTGATCTCGTCGGCCAGCAGCAGGTTGGCGAACACCGGCCCGAGCACGGTCGAGAAGTCACCGGACTTCTGGTTGTACATGCGGGTGCCGACGAGGTCCGCCGGCAGCAGGTCCGGCGTGAACTGGATGCGCTTGAAGGTGCCGCGGATCGTCCTGGCGAGCGTGTTGACGGTCAGCGTCTTCGCCAGGCCCGGTACCCCCTCCACCAGCAGGTGCCCCTGCGCCAGGATCGCGACCAGCACGCGTTCGAGGAAGTGGTCCTGCCCGACGACCACGCGCTTCACCTCGTACAGCACCCGCTGCATCAGTTCCCCAGTGTTGCGCGCCGTGTTCTGCTCGTCCATGTCGTTGCTTTGCCCTTGCGTGCACTTGCCGTTGAGGAATCGACGGGTCCTGCCGGCGATTCCGAACCAGTCGATCGGGCCAGAGCAGGCTGGTGCTCTCGCCCCTCGCATCAGAAGGGCGGAATGCCCACTGCCGCACCCGCGCTCTCGATCGTCGCCGCGAACCCGATGCCGATGAACGTGCGCGCCGACGTAGGGTTCAGCAGCGCGGTGACGATGCCCACCACTTCGCCGTCCATCGTGATCAGCGGCCCGCCCGAGTTGCCGGGATTCACTGCCGCATCGAACTGGATCAGCCCGGTCATGACCTGCTTGCCCTCGGGCGAGCGGAAGCTGCGGTCCAGCCCCGACACGACGCCGGCGGAGGTCGACGGGCCGATGCCGAACGGAAAACCGATCGCGACCACTTCGTCGCCCGGCCGCAGATTCGCCGTCGAGCCGAGCGTCGCGGCGGGCAGGTCGTCGGGAATCTTCTGCGCGCGGATCACCGCGAGGTCGTTCTCGGGGTAGCGCTTCACCACGACGACGTCGGACTCGCTGCCGTCGAAGAAGGTGGCCGTCACGCGCTTGGCGCCGGACACGACGTGCAGGTTCGTGAGGATGGTGCCGTCGTCGACGATGACCACGCCGGTGCCCACGCCCTGCATGAGGTCGTTGCCGCCGGGCTCATCGGACTCGTCGTAGCCGCGCACGCGCACGACCGAGGCCATGACCACCTCGGCTGCCTTGGCGGCGCGCGAGGGCAGGGTCTTGTTCTCCATCGTGTACAGCACCGCCTCGTCGATGTCTTCCTGCGTCAGTTCGCCCGGTGCGGGACGCAGGGCATCGCGTCCCACCAGCAGCGCGAGCGCGAACAGCACGCCGCCGGCGAACACCAGCGCGCGGTCGTGACGCCTGAAGAACGTTCTCGTGCGGGAAACGGTGGGTGCCGCGGGCGATGGCGGCGCTGTGCCGACGTTCGACTCGGCCGTGGGGTGTGCGGCAGCCGCGGAAGGCGCCGCCGTGCGCGATGCAGCCGGATCCGCCCTGCGGCTCCGGCTGGTGCTGCTGTAGAGCGCGGGCTTCTTCATCGGAACTCCATCGACACGCCCCCTCGTGTCCGCGGAAAAGTAGCACGGGTGCTGCGCGCGGTCATCGGCACGCCGCCCGCCGGTCGGCGTGCATGGCGGGAAGGTGCCGTACCCGGTTTGCGGCATCCGTAGCGACGCCTGTTCGCGCACCGCAGCGAACGACCGCCGGCGCGCGCCGTCATATGCACACGCCGGTCGTCGTTCGGCCTGCGGCCGCC
The DNA here is from genome assembly GCA_029883565.1 of Burkholderiaceae bacterium. GTDB lineage: Bacteria > Pseudomonadota > Gammaproteobacteria > Burkholderiales > Burkholderiaceae_F > JAOUJD01. The sequence goes on along the minus strand of JAOUJD010000115.1, from coordinate 4,602 downwards.
GCGGCACGCGGTGCTAGAGTCGTCCACGCCCGGCCGACCGCCTCCGTTGGTCCGGCGATTTCCCGGAAAGTTCGGCGAGGAGACCCGATGCGGTTCGTTTGGCCGGAAGTCCTCTGGCTGCTGCTGCTGGTGCCGGCGCTGGTCGCCGCCTACGTCGTCATGCTGCGGCGGCGCAAGACGGCGGCGGTCCGCTACGCGAGCCTGATGCTGGTGCGCGACTCGATCGGCACCGGGCAGCGCATTCGCCGCCACGTCCCGCCGGCCCTGGTGCTGCTCGGCCTCGTCGCCGCGATCGTCGCGGCGGCGCGCCCCACGGCCACCGTGACGCTGCCCTCGCAGTACATGACGATCGCGCTGGCGATGGATGTGTCGCGCAGCATGCAGGCGACCGACGTCGAGCCCAACCGGCTGAGTGCGGCGCAGACGGCCGCGAAGGCCTTCATCCACGACCTTCCAAAGAATGTCCGACTCGGCATCGTGTCTTTTGCCGGCACGGCGGCCGTGGTGCAGACGCCGACCGAGAGCCGCGACGACATGCTGGCAGCGATCGACCGGTTCCAGCTGCAACGCGCCACTGCGACCGGCAGCGGGCTGCTGCTCGCGCTGTCGATGCTGTTCCCCGACGAGGGGTTCGATCTGGAGGCTGCGGTGTTCAACAACCGCCCCGGAGCTGGCGCGCGGCCGATTCCGCTCGAAAAGCGCAAGTCGGCGGAGACGCCGAAGGCCAGCCAGGCCGAGCGCGAACCGGTGAAGCCGGGTAGCTACACCGGCGGCGTGGTCATTCTGCTGTCCGATGGCCGGCGCACGACGGGCCCCGATCCGCTCGACATCGCGAAGATGGCGGCGGACCGCGGGGTGCGGGTCTACACGGTGGGCTTCGGCACGCGCGAAGGCGCGGCCATCGACTTCGAAGGCTTTTCGTTCTACGTCCGGCTCGACGAGGAGACCCTGAAGGCGATCGCCAAGATGACGGGCGGCGAGTACTTCCACGCCGGCACCGGGGCCGACCTGCAGAAGGTGTACGAGACCCTCAACGCCCGCATCGCGCTGGAAACGCGCGAGACCGAGATCGGCGCGCTGTTCGTCGCGGCCGCTGCGCTGCTGCTGCTGGCCGGAGGATTGCTGTCCCTGCTGTGGTTTCACCGCGGCGCGCCCGTCGCCGCCAGGCCGGCGTAGCCGCAGTCGCCTACCTGGTCGGGATCACGACCAGCCGGTCGGTGCCGGATTCGGCGCCCCAGGCTTCGCCCGGCCGGCCCAGCATCTGTCGCACCCGGGCGTTCGGCCGGTCGCTCGGGAAACGCTCGAAGTGCCCGGTCTCGGGGTCGAAGCGAAGGATCGAGTTGGTGGACCACTCCGTCAGCCACACCTTGTCGCGTTCGTCGACGTAGACCGAATACATCTGCGCGCCCGCGGCCGGTTTCCACGCCTTCCATTGCCTGTTTGCAGGGTCGTACACGCTCACCTGGCCCGACAGCCACTCGCTGATCCACAGCCGGCCCTTGCTGTCGGACCACACGCGCCGCGCGCCCTGCCTTGGCGTAGGCGGCTCGATCATAGTGGCGGCGCCCGTGTGCGTGTCGATGCGCGCGAGGTGGCTGCCGGCGAGCGACACGTAGTAGATCTCTCCCCCGGGCGTGGCCGTGATGCCGTACGGCCCGCGGCCCTGGGGCGCATCGACGACGCGCACGGCACCGGTCTTCGGGTCCACGCTGCCGTAGTAACCGGCCTGTCCGGTCCACCACAGCACGCCGTTGCCGTCGAACGCGGCGGTGTTCATGTTCGTGTACGGCGTGCCTTCGGGCAGCGGAAATACCTTGACCGCCCGGGTTGCGGGGTCGACCCGCACGATCGCGTTCTGGCCGCTGTCGGTGATCCAGGCGGCGCCGTCCGGTCCGACGATCACCCCGTGGGGCGAGGAGCCGCGGCCGAGAGGGATTTCCTCGACCTTGCCGGTGCGTGGATCGAGCCGGCCAAGGCGACCGGTCCGCTGGGCGGTGTACCAGACCGTGCCATCGGGCGCGGGTGCCACGTCATGCGGCGCGCTGCCTGCCGGCAGCTGGAAATACCGCACGGTCTGCGCCGACGCGGGCACCGCGAGCGTCGACAGCAACACGAGGGCAGCGGCGAGCAGCTTGGGGGTCGAGGAGGTGCGCATCGCCGGACTCCGGGGACCTGTGGGTCGACAAATCATACGGGCCGGACGCGCCGCCGTCGCCGGCGCGCGCGAACAGCGCGGCTTGTTCGGTTCACGGAAATCGAGCACGCTCGACGGGTGACCGACCACCATGCCCCGGCCTCTCTCGCCGCGCTGCAGGCGCGCTACGGGCCGCGCTACCGCTGGTTCGTGCTGCTCACCGTGATGATGGGCACGATGGCGTCGGTGATGGCGTCGACCATCGTCAACGTGGCGGTGCCGGACATGAGCCGCCACTTCACGCTTGGCCAGGAGCAGGCGCAGTGGCTGTCGGCCGGGTTCATGGCGGCGATGACCGTATCGATGCCGGTCACGCCGTGGCTGCTCGGCCGCCACGGCTATCGGCGCACCTACATCGGAGCGATCCTGCTGCTGCTCGTCGGCAGCATCGCCGGGGGGCTGTCGAACGACTACGCGCTGGTACTGGCGATGCGGGTCGCCGAAGGGCTGGCGGCCGGCGTGCTGCAGCCGATCCCGGCGATCATCATCCTGCGCGGGTTCCAGCCGGCAGAGCAGGGCAAGGCCATGGGCCTGTTCGGCGCGGGAGTCGTGCTGGCGCCGGCGCTCGGTCCCAGCATCGGCGGCGTGCTCGTCGAGTGGTTCGGCTGGCGCTCGATCTTCTTCGTGGCCACCCCGTTCTGCCTTCTGGCGCTGCCGCTCGCGGCGCGGTTGCTTCCGCACAGCGCGCCCGGCGGAGGCGTGGTCAATGCGGAATCGGCACGGCTCGACGTGCCCGGGCTGCTGCTCGTTGCCGGTGCGATCCTGCTCGGACTGAACGGGCTGTCCCTGGTCGAAGGCACGGAGCGCGCAGCCGGCCTTGCGCTGCTCGCCGCGAGCGTCGTGCTGCTGGCGGCGTTCGTCGCGTACCAGCGTCGCGTCGAGCACCCGCTGATCCGGCTCGAGCTGTTCACGCATGCCCGCTTCGCCCGCGGCGCCATGGTCGCGTTCATCTACGGCGCGGCGCTGTTCGGATCGACCTATCTGCTGCCGGTGTTCATGCAGATGGCGCTCGCGCTGCCGCCATCGCAGGCGGGCGCCGTACTGCTGCCCGCCGGCATCGTGCTCGCCATCGTGATCCCGGTCGTCGGTCGCGTCGCGACCGTCGCCAACCGGTCGCTTTACATCGTGGCCGGACTGGCGCTGCTGTCGGCGTCGTTCATCGCGATGATCGCCGTCGGCGTCGGGTCCGGGCTGGGCCTGATCGTCGCGCTCGCGATCCTCGGCCGCGCGGGGCTCGGGTGCATCCTGCCTTCGCTGAATCTCGCCGCGATGGAGGGCGTCCGTCCGGGCCTGGTGGCGCAGGGCACGAGCCTCATCAACCTGCTGCGCCAGCTGGGCGGCGCGAGCGGCGTCAGCCTGACCGGCGTGTTCCTGGCATGGCGGCTGCGCGTGCACGCGGACGCGCCGGCGCTCGCATTCCACGAAGCGTTCGTGCTGCTCGGGGTGCTGACGGCGCTGGCCATCGCGGTCGCGTGGGGCATGCGACCGGCCGGCGGCCGCGCCCCGCCGGGAGCCTAGAGCAGCGCCGGAACCGTTGCGCTCGGCGCGGCGTCGGACGGCGCCAGGCCGCCGACGCGCACCCCGAGCAGGCGGATGCGTCGCGTGAGGTCGACGCGCTTCAGGCATTCGCCGGCCGCGCGGCGAATCGCGGCGGGGTCGTCCGTCGGCGCCGCAAGGGTCTGGTCGCGCGTCACCGTCCTGAAGTCGTCGAAGCGCAGCTTGATGCCGATCGTCCTGCCCGCGTAGCGCTTGCGCTGCAGGTCGCCGGCCACATCCGCGCAGAGCCCGGTGAAGATCTCGGACAGCCGGCTGCGATCGCGCACCGCATGCAGGTCGCGCTCGAACGTGGTCTCGCGGCTGATCGACTTCGGCTCGCTCTCGGTCACGACCGGCCGATCGTCCTGTCCGCGCGCCGCGGCGTGCAGCCAGGCGCCGTAGCTTGCGCCGAAGTGCTGCCGCAGCCAGGCCGGATCGCTGTCGGCCAGCTCGCCGATGGTGGCGATGCCGAGCCGTGCCAGCTTCGCGGCTGACTTCGGGCCGACGCCGTTGAGCCGGCGCACGGACAGCGGCGCGAGGCGCGCGGCGACTTCCTGCGCAGTGACGACCGTGAGGCCGTCGGGCTTGTCGAGCTCGGAGGCGATCTTCGCCACCAGCTTGTTCGGTGCCAGGCCGACCGAGCAGGTGAGGCCGGTGGCGACCTTCACCGCCTGCTTGAGCTCCCGCCCGACATCGCGCGCGCACCACCACGCCTCGGCCTCCGCCTCGAGCGGATCGACGTCCGGGCCGAGGCGCGTCGCGATGACATCGGTGAGCTCGATGTAGATCTCGTCGATGCCGCGGTCCTCGACCTGCGGCGCCAGCGCCCGCACGGCGCCTTTGAACAGGCGCGAGTACTTGCGGTACTGGTC
>JAOUJD010000384.1 GCA_029883565.1 Burkholderiaceae bacterium | reverse complement strand
ACCGATCACCGCGACCGTTTCGTCGACCGGCACCGTCAATCCGGTCACGTCGGTGCAGGTCGGCTCGCAGGTCTCGGGCCAGATCAAGGAACTCTTCGTCGACTTCAACTCCCCGGTGAAGCAGGGACAGCTGATCGCCCGCATCGATCCGGAGACGTTCCAGTACCGTGTGCGCCAGGCGGAGGCCGATCTCGAGGCGGCCGCCTCGGCGGTCGGCCGCGCGCAGGTGTCGCTGGTCAACGCGGAGCGCGACCTGAAGCGGACGAAGGAACTGGTCGCGCGCAATTTCGTGTCGCCCGCCGAACTGGATCGCGCGCAATCGACCTACGACCTTGCGGCGGCCGAAGTCAGGACGGCCAGGGCGGTCGTCCAGCAGCGCAACGCGCAACTGGCGTCCGCGCGGGTCGACCTGTCGCGGACCGAGATCCGCGCGCCGGTCGACGGCGTGGTGATCAAGCGCACCGTGGATGTCGGGCAGACGGTGGCGGCGAGCCTGCAGGCGCCGGAACTGTTCGTGATCGCCAAGGACCTGCGCGACATGCAGGTGGAAACCTCGATCGACGAGGCGGACGTCGGGCGGATCCGGGTCGGCCTGCGCGCCACCTTCACCGTCGACGCCTTCCCGGGCCGGCCGTTCGCGGGCGAGGTGAAGACCGTCCGCAAGGCAGCCCAGAACGTGCAGAACGTCGTGACCTACATCGCGATCATTTCGGCCAACAACGATCGCGGCGAACTGCTGCCTGGCATGACGGCCAACGTGCGGATCACGACGGACAGCCGTGAGTCGGTGCTGAAGGTGCCCAACAGCGCGCTGCGGTTCCGGCCGCCGGGCGAGCCGCCCGCCGAGTTCAAGACCAGCGAGCCGGCGACGGCCGACGGCGGCGACAAGGCCGGCGCCGCGAGGTCCGGAGGCTCCGGCGCGCTGGGCCAGTTCCGCGAACGCCTGGTGACCGAGCTGAAGCTCGACGAGCAGCAGAAGCAGCGGCTCGAGCCGATCTTCGCGGAGATGCGCAACAAGTTCATGGGCCTGCGCGACCTGCCCGAAGAGGCGCGCGCCAGGGCCGGCGCCGCGATCCGCGCCGAGATGCGCGCCAAGGTCGAGGACATCCTGAAGCCGGAGCAGAAGGAGAAGTATGCGCAGATCGTCGCCGAGTCGGCGGGCCGGCCGGGTTCGGGCCAGTCCGTGCGCGGACGCATCTACCTGCTGGTGGACGCGAAGCCGAAGGCAGTCGACGTGCGCGTCGGCCTGTCCGACGGATCGATGAGCGAGGTCAGCGGCGACGGCGTCGCCGAGGGTGCCGACGTGATCGTCAGCTCGCAGGGCGGTTCGTCGACGGGTACTTCGTCGCAGAAGGGCAGCCCGCCCAGGATGTTCTTCTGAAACGCGGCCTGTTTCCGATGCCGGTGCCGGGATGAACCAGCCGCTGATACGCGTCGTCGACCTGACCAAGGACTACGTCCTCGGCGACAACGTCGTGCACGCGCTGGCCGGGGTGTCGCTCGAGATCGCCGCCGGCGACTTCGTCGCGGTGATGGGACCCTCCGGCTCGGGCAAGTCGACCTTCATGAACATGGTCGGCTGTCTCGATCGGCCGACGTCGGGAAGCTACTGGCTGGCGGGCGAGGACGTGGCGCGCATGGATGCCGATGCGCTCGCCGCCGTGCGCAACCGGCGGATCGGCTTCGTCTTCCAGCAGTTCAACCTGCTCGCGCGCACCAGCGCACTGGAGAACGTCGAGCTGCCGCTGATGTACGCGAACGTCTCGGCGCAGGAGCGGCACCGCCGGGCGCTCGACAAACTGTCCCTGGTCGGACTCGCGGAGCGCGCCGACCACCAGCCGTCGCAGCTGTCGGGCGGCCAGCAGCAGCGGGTCGCGATCGCCCGCGCGCTGGTCAACAACCCGGCGCTGATCCTCGCCGACGAGCCGACGGGAGCGCTCGATTCGCACACCAGCGTCGAGATCATGGCCCTGCTGCAGCAGCTGAACCGCGATGGCATGACGATCGTGCTGGTCACGCACGAGCACGACATTGCATCCTTCGCGTCCCGCCTCGTGATCTTCCGCGACGGCCGCATCGTGGCCGACGAGCGCCAGGCGCCGCGCTCGGCCGTCGAGGCGCTGCAGGCGCTCGACCGCGGC
>JAOUJD010000382.1 GCA_029883565.1 Burkholderiaceae bacterium | reverse complement strand
CGCTGCGCGTGGACCAATGGACGACCCCGCACAGCACGCGCGCGCAGTACCGCGGCACCACCTGGGACGTCGAGCTCGCGCCCGGCGAGCAGCCCGTCGCGGGCGAGTTCGTGATCCGGGAAATCCACGCCAACCGTCTCATCGTCGCCGCCAAGCCGCGGTAGGAGCGCTCCATGTTCTCAATCGTTGACGGCGTCTCGGTCATCGCCATCGTCATCCTGGTGGTGGCCATCACCTTCGTGATCAAGGCCATCAAGGTGGTGCCGCAGCAGAACGCGTGGGTGGTGGAGCGGCTGGGCAAGTTCCACGCGGCGCTGCAGCCGGGCCTGAACATCGTGGTGCCGTTCATCGACCGCGTGGCCTACAAGCACAGCCTGAAGGAAGTGCCGCTCGACACACCGAGCCAGGTCTGCATCACCAAGGACAACACGCAGCTGCAGGTCGACGGCGTGCTGTACTTCCAGGTCACCGACCCGCAGCGCGCCTCGTACGGCGCGAGCAACTACATCCTCGCCATCACTCAGCTCGCGCAGACCACGCTGCGCTCGGTGATCGGCAAGCTCGAGCTCGACCGGACCTTCGAGGAGCGCGAGTTCATCAACCACAGCGTGGTCTCCGCGATCGACGAGGCGGCGATGAACTGGGGCGTGAAGGTGCTGCGCTACGAGATCAAGGACATCACGCCGCCCAACGCCATCCTGCACGCCATGCAGCAGCAGATCACCGCCGAGCGCGAGAAGCGCGCGCTGATCGCGTCGTCCGAAGGCCGCAAGCAGGAGCAGATCAACATCGCCACCGGCGAGCGCGAGGCTCAGATCGCCCGCTCGGAGGGCGAGAAGATGGCGCAGATCAACATCGCTCAGGGCGAGGCCGGTGCGGTGCTCGCCGTGGCGGAGGCGACCGCGCGCGCGATCCAGATGGTGGCGGAGACGATCCGCCAGCCGGGCGGCATCGAGGCGGTCAACCTGCGCGTGGCCGACCGCTACGTGGACGCCTTCGGCAACCTGGCCAAGACGAACAACACCCTGATCGTGCCCGCCAACCTGGCAGACGTGTCGAGCCTGATCTCGGCGGCGATGACGGTGGTGAAGTCGCAGACCGTGCCTGCCGCGAGGTAGCCGCGCGATTGGCGCGGCCGACCCGGCGCCGTCGCCCACCGGCCGCGGGCGGGGGGCGGTCCGGCTTCAGGCGGAGCGCGGCGCTGCCGGCGTCCTCAGCCGCAGGTCCTGCCGGATCGTGCCGCGGTCCAGGACGACCAGCCGGTCCGCGCTGGCAATCGTCTGGGGACGATGCGCGACCAGGATGCGCGTGAAGGCCATGGTCCGGATCGCGGCGTTGATCGCAAGCTCCCTGTTCACGTCGAGATGGCTCGTCGCCTCGTCGAGGAAGAGCAGCTTCGGTCGCTTGTAGAGAGCGCGCGCGAGAAGGATCCTCTGCCTCTCGCCTCCGGACAGCGACGAGCCCATGTCGCCGATCAGCGTTGCGTATCCCATCGGCATGGCGCTGATGTCGTCGTGCACCGCAGCCGCGCGCGCGCACGCCTCGATTCGGCGACGGTCGGGGCTGGCGTCGAAGAACGCGATGTTCTCTGCGATCGAGCCTGCGAGCAGATGGTCCTCCTGCATCACGGCTCCGACCAGTTCCCGGTAGCGCCGGAGGCCGAGACGGGCGATGGGACGCCCGCCGATCACTACCTCGCCCTCGGTCGGGGTCAGCAGTCCCAGCAGGATCTTGAGGAGGGTGGTCTTGCCGCAGCCTGAACTGCCCGTGATCGCGACGCACTCGCCGGGTGCGATGGAAAGGCTCAGATCGCGCAGGACCCAGGGCTCTGCATCGCCGTACCGGAAGGACAGTCCGCGAACCTCGAGTGTGCCGTCGCCTGTTTCCGTCCCGCCGCGGTCGGAGCCGGCTTCCTCTGCACGTTCCAGCACGATGTCCGCAAGGCGCTCGGCCTGGAGGCGCAACATCGCGACCTGCGCCCACTTGTCGACGAGGGCGCCCACCCTGGCCGAAAAGGTGGCCCTGTACGAGACGAAGGCGAACAGCATGCCGACCGAGAAGCCGCCTTCGATCACCGCGAGCGCGCCGAAGTAGACGATGACGACATTCTCTATGCCGTACAGCAGTGTCTGCCCCAATTGG
>JAOUJD010000383.1 GCA_029883565.1 Burkholderiaceae bacterium | reverse complement strand
CGTGCCTCGATGCGCCAGCGCTCGCGCTCGTCGCCGATTCGTTCGAGTCCGCCGCGCACGGCAAGGCTTTCGCGCAGCGACGACGTCACCGGAATCTCCGGCTCCTGCTCCACCAGCGCGACGCTCAGTCCGTCGCGCCGTTTCAGCTCGCCCTCGTCGAGGGCAATGCGGCCGGCGATCACGCTCAGCAGGGAGCTCTTGCCGGTGCCGTTGCGCCCGATCAGCCCGATGCGGTCGCCCTCCAGCACGGTCAGGCTGGCGCGATCGAGCAGCGGTTGCAGGCCGAACGCAAGTTCGGCGTCGAGCAGGGTGGCAAGCGTCATGCCGCCATTGTCGCAAGGGAGCGCGCGGGCCCGTCGGCAGGGCCGGTCAGCGGACCCGAAGGGCCTCGATCACCAGTGCGACGGCGTCCTTGTACTCGTCGGGGACCGGATCGCCCGACGGTCCGTGCTCCTTCAGCGCCCGCAGCGTGCGGTCGACCACGTCGACGTGCGGCAGCACCGGGCCGAAGAACATCGGGCGGCCGCCCTGGAGCACCAGCAGCGTCGGCAGCGTCTCGACGTCGATGTCGCCGAGCCAGTCGCTGTCGTCCTCGATGTCGACCCAGACATGGGCCGCGTCTCGCTGCTCGCGCGCGCGTCGTTCGAAAGCGTGCCGGTACTCGCGGCAGGCGGCGCACCACTCGGCGCACAGGCACACGACGGTCCACGCGGTGTCGAGCAGGGGCTCCGAGAGCAGGCGCGGCATCGCGGCATTGTGCCGCGGCCGCACGGCGCGCGCCTGGACGACGGCTCGTGACAGTCCGCGCTGCGGCGACTTATGCTTCGCCGCCTGCATGCAGCCCCGCACGAGGATCCCGTCATGTCGTCCCGGATTGCCCGCCGCCTGCTTTCCCTGATCGCCGCCTGTACGCTGCCGCTGACCGCCGCGCTTGCCGCCGCGCCCCAGGTGAAGGCCTCGCCGCCGGGCGCCTACCGGATGATGCTCGGCGAGTTCGAGGTGACCGCGTTGTCGGACGGCACGGTGGAGCTGCCCTTCATGGAGATCCTGCAGCGGATCGAGAAACCCAGGGTGGATCGACTGCTGGCGCGCGCGTTCCTGAAAGACCCGGTGGAGACGTCGGTCAACGCGTTCCTGATCAACACGGGAACGAAGCTGGTCCTGGTCGACGCCGGTGCGGGGAGCCTGTTTGGGCCGACCCTGGGGCGGCTCGCCATGGCGCTGAAGGCTGCCGGCTACGAACCGGAGCAGGTGGACGAGATCTACATCACTCACATGCACGGCGATCACGTGGGCGGCCTGGCCTTCGACGGCAAGGCGGCCTTTCCGAACGCGGTGGTTCGCGCCGAGAAGGCGGAAGCCGACTACTGGCTGAGCGAAGCGAGGATGGAAGCGGCGCCGAAGGACAAGCAGGACGGTTTCCGGGCCGCGATGGCGTCGCTCAGGCCGTATGTCGCGGCCGGGCGCTTCAAGCCATTCGACGGCGACACCGAACTCGTCCCCGGCATCCGCGCCGTCAATGCGCGCGGGCACACCCCCGGTCACACCATGTACGAGATCGAGAGCAAGGGCGAGAAGCTGCTGCTGTGGGGCGATCTGATGCACCTTTCCGCCGTGCAGTTCGTCGACCCGTCGGCCACGGTGACGTTCGACAGCGACCAGGATCGTGCGGCCAGGGAACGCCGCCACGTCTACCAGGCGGCGGCGAAGGGCGGGTACTGGATTGCCGGGGCGCACCTGCCGTTCCCCGGCATCGGTCACATTCGCGCCGAAGGCAAGCGCTATGAGTACGTGCCTGCCCACTACACCGCGCTGCCGCCACCAGCGAAGTAGGCTGCACGGTGCCCGGACGAGCGCTCGAGCGTGACTGAAGGCGAGCCGCTGTGGCGGCCATCCCCCGAACGGATCGCGGGGGCGCGCATCACGAAGTTCCGCGCCTGGCTGGCGCGGGAGCGCGGGCTGACGTTCCCGGACTACGAATCGATGTGGCGCTGGTCGGTGAGCGACCTCGAGGGCTTCTGGAGCGCGGTGTGGCAGTTCTTCGAGATCCGCGTGTCCGCTCCCTATGAGCGCGTGTTGGGCGGGCGCTCGATGCCGGGGACAGCGTGGTTCCCGGGCGCCCGGCTGAACCTCGTCGACCAG
>JAOUJD010000381.1 GCA_029883565.1 Burkholderiaceae bacterium | reverse complement strand
GGTATCCCCCGAGATCGCGGCGCAGACCGCGTTCTTTCTCCGGCACGGCATCTTCAACCGCCAGTCACCCGCTTACCGAAGCACGGAAGGTACCGGACCTTAGTTATTTCACTTGTTTAGTTATTGCATCGCACCTCAATAACTAAACAAGTGAAATAACTAAGGTCCGGTACCTTTTCTCTTCAGTGCGTAGAGCGCGTCCAGGGCCTGCTTCGGCGTTAGCGCGTCGGGGTCGATCGCGTCGAGGGCCTCGCGCAGCGGATCGGGCTCGGCCACCGGTGCAGTGAGATCGAGCTCCCGCTGCGGCGTCCGCGCGTCACGGTGCGCGGCGGACTCGGTTTCCAGCCGCTGCAGGTAGCGCCGCGCGCGGCTGATCACGGCGTGTGGCACGCCGGCGAGCGCGGCGACCTGCAGGCCGTAGCTCTGGCTCGCCGGGCCGTCCTTCACGGCATGCAGGAAGACCAGCCGGTCGCCGTGTTCCGTGGCGTCGAGGTGGACGTTCGCACAGGCCGGGAGTTCGCCGGCGAGTGCGGTCAGTTCGAAGTAGTGCGTGGCGAACAGCGTGAAGGCCCGGACCTGCTCCGCGATGTGATGCGCGGCGGCCCACGCGAGCGACAGCCCGTCGAAGGTGCTCGTGCCGCGACCGATCTCGTCCATCAGCACCAGGCTGTGCGGGGTCGCGTTGTGCAGGATGTTGGCCGTCTCCGTCATTTCCACCATGAAGGTCGAGCGGCCGCCGGCGAGATCGTCGGCGGCGCCGATGCGCGTGAAGATGCGGTCCAGCGGGCCAAAGGTGGCGCTCTCGGCCGGCACGAAGGAGCCGATGTGGGCCAGCAGCGCGATCAGCGCCGCCTGCCGCATGTAGGTGGACTTGCCGCCCATGTTCGGGCCCGTGATCACCAGCAGGCGGCGGTCGTCGTGCAGGTCGAGGTCGTTGGCGACGAAGGGCGCCTTCAGCAGTTTTTCCACCACCGGGTGCCGGCCGCCGCGAATCACCAGGCCCGGCTCGTCGCGCAACACCGGCCGGCAGTAGTTGAGGGCACGCGAGCGCCCGGCCAGTGTTGCCAGCACATCCAGCTCGGCAATGGCGGCGGCAAACTCCCGCAGTTCGGCGAGCCGGTCGCCGAGTGTCGCCAGCAGCTCGCCGTAGAGCTCCTTCTCGCGCGCCAGCGAGCGATCCCGCGCCGACAGCACCTTGCCCTCGAAGTCCTTCAGCTCGGGCGTGATGTAGCGTTCGGCACCTTTCAGCGTCTGCCGGCGCTGGTAGTCGTCCGGCGCCTGGGCGGCCTGGCCGCGCGACAACTCGATGTAGTAGCCGTGCACGCGGTTGTAGCCGACCTTCAGCGATGGCAGGCCGGTGCGCGCCCGCTCGCGCGCTTCGAGATCCGTCAGGTAGCGATCGGCGTTCTCGCTGATGTCGCGCAGTTCGTCGAGCACGGCGTCGTAGCCGCTGGCGAGCACGCCGCCATCGCGGATCAGCTGCGGGGGCTGCTCGATCAGCGCGCGTGCCAGCAACGCGTGCGTGGCGCCGTGGTCGCCGAGGCGGCCGCGAAGTTCGTGCAGCAGTGGTGAATCCAGCGCGGCCACATGCCGGTCGATGTCCGGCGCGAGGCCAGTGGCCGTGCGCAGCTGCGCGAGATCGCGCGGCCGCGCCGAGCCGAGCGCAATGCGCGACAGGATCCGCTCCAGGTCGCCGATGTCGCGGAGCACGTCGCGCAGCGTCTCATCGTCGGCGTCGCGCAGGCTGTCGAGCGCCTGGTAGCGCCGGCGCAGAATCGCCTGGTCGCGCAGCGGCCGATTGAGCCAGCGGCGCAGCAGGCGGCTGCCCATCGTCGTGCCGCAGTGGTCGAGCACGGCGACGAGGCTGGCGGACGCGTCGCCGGACAGGCTGCTTTCCAGTTCGAGATTGCGGCGGCTGGCGGCGTCCACCTGCAGCGCGTCCGAGTGCCGTTCGGCGCCGATGCTGCGTACGTGAGGCAGCGTGCTGCGCTGGGTATCGCGCACGTACTGCAGCAGGCAGCCAGCCGCGCGCAGGCCGTCTGCGAGATCCGCGCAGCCGAAGCCGGCCAGGTCGCGCGTGCCGAATTGCGTGCAGAGCAGGCGGGTGGCCGTCTCGGCGTCGAAGTGCCAGGGCGGCATCGGGTGGCTT
>JAOUJD010000380.1 GCA_029883565.1 Burkholderiaceae bacterium | reverse complement strand
GTTCCTGGTGTTCACCGGCGCGAAGATGTGGTGGGCCGCCGGGCAGGAGCCGGATCTGGAGTCCAACCCCGCGCTCCGGTGGCTGCGCAGCCACCTGCGCATCGCCCCCGACTACGACGGCGAGCGCTTCACGACGACGCTGAATGGCGTGCGCCACTTCACGCCGCTGTTCATCGTGATCGCGTTGATCGGCATCGTCGACGTGATCTTCGCGGTCGACTCGATTCCAGCCATCTTCGCGATCACCACCGACCCGTTCATCGTGCTGACGTCCAACGTCTTCGCCATTCTCGGCCTGCGCGCGATGTACTTCCTGCTCGCCGGCATGCACGAGCGCTTCCACCTGCTGTCCTACGGCCTCGCGATCGTGCTCGTGTTCATCGGGGCGAAGATGCTGCTGCTCGACATCTACAAGATCCCGGTGGCGTGGTCGCTCGGGTTCACGGTGGCCACGCTCGCCGTGACGATGATCCTGTCGCTCCGGATTCCGGCGAAGGGCGCCAAGGGAGGCGCCTATCCGTTTGCGCCGAAGGCCAGGCCGGCGGAAGGCGACGCGCGCTGAGGGCGGACCTCGCTGCCGGCGCGCCTTGCAGCACGGCAGGCCCGAGCGGGCTGCCGTGCTGCGCGAGCCCTCAGCGCCGCTCGATCCAGTACAGCGCGGACATGGCGAGCGCCAGCACCACCAGGCTCGGCAGCGCGGCCACGACGATCGGCGGCCAGGTGTTCAACAGCCCCAGGTGCGCGAACAGCTTGTTCAGGCCGTAGAACGCGACGCCGATCATCACGCCGGTGAAGATCTTCAGGCTCAGCCCGCCTGCGCGCACGTGCAGGTAGGCGAACGGCAACGCGAGCGCCATCATCACCAGCACGGCCCACGGGTAGAAGAGCTTGCTCCAGAAGGCGATCTCGTAGACCTCTGTCTGCTGCCGGTTCTCCGACAGGTGCTGGATGTACTGCGCGAGGTCCCAGCCTGCCATGCGCTCGGGCTCCACCATCATCACGCCGAAGATGTCCGGTCGCAGCTCGGACCGCCACATGCGCGACTCCTCGCGGATCACCCGTGTCTCGGCGCTCGTCTGCGCGGTCGACGCCGTCGCGAGCTGGGGCAGGCGTGTCTCCACCAAGTTCGCAAGCATCCACCCGCGGTTCGGCACATAGGAACCCGACTCGGCCGTGGTGATCGAGCGCAGCCGGTAGTCGCGGCTGAACTCGAAGATGCGCCAGTCCTTCGTGCCCCCGTCCGGGGAAACCTTCAGCACGTTGATGAAACGGAAGGCCTCGACGCCGCCCGCGGGATCCTTCAGTACATCGCGGACCCACACACCGGAGCGGAAATCGCGCACGCTGATCTGGGAACCGGTCGCCTTCAGGCGCACGCGCTGCGCGAGCTTCTCGGCCGGCGGCGAGACGAACTCTCCGAGTGCATAGGTCAGGGCGACGAACGCCGTGCCGATCACCAGCAGGCTGCTGAGCAGGCGGCGCGTGCTCATGCCCGACACGCGCATGATGGTGAATTCGGAGCTGGCAGCCAGCTTGGACAGGGCGTAAATGGTGCCGATCAGCGTCGCGATCGGCACCAGTTCGTAGGTCCGCGATGGCAGCGTCAGCGCGACATACGAGAACGCATGCCGGAGCTGGAAGCCGCGCCGCCCGATCTCGTCGAGTTGCTGCACCATGTCGAAGAACATGAACAGCGCCAGCAGCGCGAACAGCACGAACAGCGTGGCGAGCGAGATCTCCCGCCACAGGTAACGGTGCAGCGTCCTCACGCCGCCGCCCCGCGGCGCCGCCGGTGTCGGCGGGGCCACCAGCGGTGCACGAAGACGCGGCGGGCGAACAGCAGCACGACGATCGCAAGCACGCTCGCATGCAGTCCCCAGAGGCCCACCCCGAAGTCGAGCCGGCTCTGCTGCACGTATGCCTGCACCGTGTTCAGTACGTTGATGTACACGGCGAACGCGAGCACGGCGATGATCAGGTTGAATGAGCGCCCGACGCGGGGGTTGGTGTAGGACAGCGGAATAGCCAGCAGCGTCACCAGCAGCGCCATGACCGGCGCGCTGATGCGCCACATGTGTTCGCCAAGGTTCGTCGGGGTAGGCTGCGTCAGCAGCTCGAACGTGCTCAGCGTCTTCGCACGCCGCTCTCCGATC
>JAOUJD010000114.1 GCA_029883565.1 Burkholderiaceae bacterium | reverse complement strand
TTACGGCGGCCGGTCGAGCAGAGTTTCGCGCTGGTCGACATGGGAGGTATTCCCGGTGTGCGCGTGCTGCAGGAAAACAACGAAGTCGGCCGGACGGAGCAGGACGGGCGCCTGATGCTGACCGACGTGCCGCCCTACAGCGAAATCAAGATCGCGGTCGATCCGCTGACCGTGCCGATGGACGTGACGATCCCGCACAACGTCATCAGGGTGGCAACCCTGCCGCGGACGGGCCGGGTGGTCCGCTTCGAGGCAACGCGGGAGCGCAACGCGCTGGTGCGACTGGTGTTCCCCGATGGCGCACCGGTGCCGGCCGGGTCAGCTGTGACCGTGGACGGTCGGTCCGAGTTGTACCCTGTCGGCATGGACGGCGAGGTCTACCTTCCCGGCGTCGGTGAGCGACAGATGATCCAGGTGCGCTCGAACGGCAAGTCCTGCCGCCTCGAAGTGCTGGTCCCGGCCGGGCGCGAGGCTGTCGCCGATGTCGGCCCGCTCACCTGCACCCCCACGATCACGTCTGCGCGCCGATGAACCGCTCACTCGCCGCCGCGCTGAAGTTCGTCGCCGTCTTCCTGCTGCTGGTCACGGCGCACGGCCGGGCTTACGCCCAGGCTTCCTGCTCGGTGTCTGTCACCCCGCTCAACTTCGGCGCCTACACGGGAAACCAGGTGCAGGTGACGGGGACCGTCGACCTCACCTGCAGCGGGCCGTCGGGTACACGGGTCAACTACTCGATCGCTGCCTCGCCGGGGAACTCCAACAACTACGCCCAGCGTTTCATGAGGCGCTCGCTGCCGCCGGTCGAAACGCTCAACTACAGCCTCACGATCCTGCTCGGCACCACGACCGCGAACTGGGGCGACGGCAGCAACGGAACCTCCGCGTGGACCGGGCGAACGCCTCCGATCAATGCGGGCAACCCTCAGCGGATCGCGACCACGACGATCACCGGGACGGTTGCCGCCGGGCCGGTGCCGTCGTCGGGCAGCTACGTCGACGTGATCACGGTCACGGCGACCTGGAACTGACCCTCGGTCGCCAGAAATACGCCGCTCAATACCGCACGGTCGCCAGCAACGTGTCCGAATACAGTCCGACGGTCACTCCAGTCTGGCTGCCCGGAATCCTTCCGAAGATCGAACGCCGCAGTTCCGTCGTGGAGCGCGCCGGGATCGTCAGGAATTCATCGGGACGCCCGCCCGTGGCCGCGGTCCACACCACCGTGTACGCGGCATCTTCGTAGAGGTTGTACAGCAGCGGGACCGGCGCACCGGCCCGCCGCATCTGGCGCTGCGCGGCCGTTCCGCTGTTGCCGGCCGATATGGCAAGCCGCAGCCGCACGTTGCGCGACTGGTTGTCGACGTTGGCGCAGCGGATGATGAACTCGCCGAGCAGCGTGCTGACGCCGACCGGGGACATGGGCACGACGTTGCCGAAGGCGAACAGGCCCGACGACGTGGCCGCCGTGCACGAAACACCCGACTGGGCGCTTGCCGGAGAGGCCGCCGCGGCAGCAACGAGACCGAAGATCAGCGCACGCATTCGTATGGCCCAAGGGTCCGATAGGCGCCGACATCGCTCAGCGCAAGGTCGAACTCGATCGTGCACTGCTCGCCGCGCGATGTGACCGTGGCCCGCTTCCGGCCGGGATCGGCGCGCACGAAGAATGCGCCGCCCTGAGCGACGCTGGTCGCCGTGCCATCAGGCTCGATGGCGACCGCCGCCCCGGCTGCGATCGGCCGTCCCTTGCCATCGATCGCCTTGACCAGCGCTGCGGCCGTGCGGCGGATCCCCAGCGTCACGACGACGCCGCTGCGGTAAGGCGGCACCGTTGTCTCGCGATCGCGCACGATCTCGGCGTCGGGCGGCAACGCGTCGACGTCGACTCGAATCTGATGCGGGACATACGGCGTCAGGCGCGGCAATACGAGCCGGCCCGCGGCATCCGTCGAGCCCGCGGGCTGGTTGTTCAGCAGGATCGGGGCGTCCGGTACGCCGGGCACCCGCACCAGAGCAAAGCTGTCCGTGATTTCGCGTGCGGTGAAGGCCTTGTCCTCGATGAGCGCGACGCTTCCCGCGACGCCGAGCCGCGCGGCGACGGAGCGCTGCACCTCGCCGACGACCTCCGCGGAGACCGTCGCGGCTGACAGGTTCACCGCCGCGCCCGCCTCCATGCGCGTGCGATCCGAATTGTGCGTTGCGAGCGCACGGTAACCCCATCCTTCGTCGAATGGCAACGCGCGCTGCACACCGGCAAACTGCCTTCCGCTCGACCCGAAGTCCACGCCGGCCGTCGCGCTCGTCTGGTTGCCCAGCGCCACGGACAGCAGCACCGATCCGACGTTGCGCGCGATTCCGCCTTCGGTCAGGCGGTTGTAGGCGAACAGCACCGAGGCGTGCCGGGTCATGGAAAACGTGGCGGACAGGTTCAGCGAACGCGTATCAAGTCCCGATTGCCGCTCGGTGCCGAGCCAGGCAATGCCTGCGCTCCAGCGATCGCTCAGGCGCGCACCACCGTTCAGGGTCACGACGCGTGCAGGGGTCGGTTCGAAGTCCGTATCGCCCGGCAGGCGGAACCCCCGTTGTGCCTCGACCCAGCGCAGGCCGACGTTGTAGTCGAGCGTGACGTAGCGATAGCCGAGTCCGCCCAGGAAGCGGTTCCCTACGCCGTCGACGTTCGCGAAGCCGGCCGTCGCCTCGATTTCACCCCAGAGGCCGCCAACGTCGATCGCCCCCCCGATCACCTTGGTCCGCTCGCTCTCCACCTCGGCGCGCCCCTCGGCGGTCAGCCAGCTGGTGATCCCGTGCCGCACGAGAGCGGTCCCATACCCGCGTTCGTAGTTCGCGTCTCCGCCAACGTCGTTGCGCAGCTTGCCGGCGCCGGCGTTCCACTCGGTCAGACCCTTGCGCAGCAGACCACCGGCCACGTAGAACGAGGATGTCACGACGGATTCGCGGCCGAGCGCATCGCGCACGACCACGCGCGCGTCCCCGGCGCCCGAGATCACCGGCACGTTGTCCAGCGTGAAGGGCCCGGCCGGCACTTGCGTCACCGATCGCAGCTGGTTCTGCACGAAAACCTCCACGGTGGACGGCAGGCTGGCCTGCGCGGACAGTTCCGGCAGGGGCTGACGGATGAATCCCGGGCGAAGACTGAAGTTCGAGCCGACGTTCAACCCGCCGTAGCGAAGGGCGCGTCCGAAGGCACCGGGCCGGCTGACCGTGTCCCCGGCTTCCAGCGACATCATGCTTTCAGCCCAGTCGTGTCGGTAGGTTGTCGCGATCCGGACGCTGTCGTGTCGCGCCGAGCCGTCGGACCAGAGGTTGCGTTCGACGAACTGGTAGCTGAGGCTCCCGTATGGAGCGAAGGCCGACACCGTGAAGGCGCCGTCGATCGCGTTGACCCCTTCGATCCGGTTCGCGACGAAATCGTAAGAGGCAAAGCCGCCCCACGCCGCGGGTGTCAGCCGGTACTCTGAGCCGCCGAGGTTGGCCACCGACGCTTCGAAGGCGGAGGGTTCGGCGCGCAATTCGATCCGCAGGGCCCCTGTATCCAGGCGCGACACGGACAGGCCGAGCGACGACAGCGTGTGAAAGCCCTGTCCGCGGAAACTCAGGTCAGGCCTTTCCGGAACGCGCAGGCGCCATGCGCGGGCCTCGTCCTGCGACACGAGGAACTCCGTGCCTCGCTGCAACAGCAGAACAGTTCCGCGCGACTCACCGTTGAGCGTGACCTCGAAGGCCACCGGGGTCGGTGCCTGGGCTTGCGCCTGATACGGAGCCACGAGCACGGTCAGCGCCAGGGTCCATGGCGCCGACTTCATGGCGTCCCGCGCACCTGGACTGTCTGTTCCTGCTGGTCGTACTGCTTCACGACGATGGTAGACGGCCGGGCGTCGACCGCAACGCGGCGTTTCTCACCCGGAAGAAGGTATCCCGTCGCATTGAGCTTCGGCCCGGATTCGAGACGCGCTTCCAGGATCTGCGCATGCGCGTTCCCCATGTTCTCCATTACGAGCCACCAACGCTCGTCGGTGCGCTCGGCCGACCAGGCGAGATTGGGCTTCGCCCCGGGAGGCGTGATGAAGAGCGGCATGCTGATCCTGAGCAGCGCTCGCACGACATTCGGCGGAGGATCGTCCAGCGCCGTTTCCTGCAGGATGACACGGTACGTTCCTTCACGTGCCGGATCCTGGTTCCCGACCACGAGCACCCGGACGATCTGTTTCTGCCCCGGTGAGAGCGTAAAGATCGGCGGTGTCGCGATGATGTCCTCGGTGGCCTGGAGCTGATCGTCCCCCCCGCCGTCGGCGATCCAGCGATATCGCTCGACCTGGATCTGCGCGGGAAGTTCGCCGGTGTTCTGCACCTCGACGGACACCGCCCGGCGCGGCATTTTCACCTCGAGTCGAACCGGGGCGACGGAGAACGAGCCGGCGCCGGCATCGGATACAAGAAGGAGTGCCGCCAGCACAGCGGCGTAACGCTTTGCAGACATCGGGAGTTCAGTTCCGGACGGTGACCGTAACTGTATCCACGTATGCGCCAACTGGCACTACCTGGCTGCCGGGCAACTGTCCGAACACCGTGTAGGTCTGTGCCGCGCCCGTGCCCGTCGCCGATACCCGGGTCGGACCCGTGTCACCCCAGTTCTGCGTGCGCGCTGCATCACGAAAGAGGTTATAGGCGAGATAGTTCACAGGCGCTGTCGTCCTGGCCATGCGACGCTGCGCGGAGGGGCCGCCTCCCGCATTCACCCCGTTGTTCAATCCAATCGTGTACGTGTCGCCGAGCGCGCACGTGACCCGAATCGTCGAAGTTGCAAGCAGCGTCGGTGGTGACGCAATGGCCGGATAGACGCCAAAGGCGAGGTTGGTCGCGGCGATCGCGCAGCCGCGCACGACCGTCGCGGTCACGGCGAAAGGCGTCGAAACCTGACCCGCAATGGAAAGCGGGGCTGCCGTAAGCAGCCCCGCCGTCACGAGAAGCTTGCGCGATACGCGCATCAAGCGTTACCCAAGGTCAGTAGTTGACGTTGACAGTCACGGTTTCAGTGTAGTTGCCGACGGGGACGAACTGGAGCGCGGGCACTCGACCAAACACCGTGTACGCCTGTCCAACACCATTCCCGGTCGCGCCGGTCACGCTGAATGCGGTCGTCCGGCCAGCCTCGTTGAACATGCCATAGGTCAGGAGGGCACCGCCCGGGCCGGTCATCGAGCGCCCCGTGGCCCCGCCGGAAATTCCGACCCCATAACCGGTCCCTGTGGTGCAGGTCACCGTCACCGTGCTCGTCGAATCAGTAGGCGTCCCGGCGTTCGCCAGGTAGTTTCCAAACGCGAGGTCGGTGGCCGCAACGATGCAGGCCCCCTGCACATTCGCCGAAACCGTGAAGTTCGCCGTCGCGGTCTGGGCTTGCGCGGCGCCTACCGCCGCCATGCTGAAACTGACTGCCGCGAGGACTCTCAACACTCTGTTCATTGTCTAGCTCCACGAAATAGGGTCGCGAGGGAATGCAGCTCGTTGCGGCACCGTCCCCCCGACCGGCCCGCTGACGGAGCGAATTTGACCGCAACGCGTCACCACCAGATCGCAGGGATTGCGACGGATACTCGCGCCAATCCGGCGAAGTAGGAATTTGCCCTACAGGGCCTGCCCGAGCTGGCGCCTGGAGGCCGCCACTGCAGGGCGGCTAGCGTTGCGCTTCGAGGTCGAGGGTTCCTTCCACGGCGGCCGAACCGCTGCCCTTGTGCTCCCACATCAAGCAGTAGCCGTCCGCGCCCTTGGCCTTGAACGTCCCGCTCGCCTCGCGCACGCCCGCCTTCCTGACGGGAAAGACCACATCCTTGCCTCGGTGGTAGTGGATGTTGAAATCGACCGGCGCCGACGCATTGAAGCGATACTGGATCGACTGTCCGGCCTCGAGGCGCAGGCAGCGTTCGTCGAACGCCTTGCCGGAGAGGGTGAACGAGTACGGGCCGGGGCCCTCACCCGCCAGCGCCGCCGAACAGAGCAGGGCCAGCATCGGGAGTACGGCGCGCCGGCTAGCCATCGACCAGCGCCTTGATGTTCTTCAGGCCCCCCTCGAAGTCGGGGCCGACAAGGCGATCCATGAACAGCCCGAAGTAACGGTTCACCGGATTGCTGCCCATGTCGCCTTCGTTGGTCCACGTGACACGGGTGCCGCTGCCGGTTGGCTCGAGCCGCAGCTGCCCGGTCGAGCGCATTCCCATATCGGGAAAGGTCAGCACGTAGTCGATCCGCTCGTCCGGAACGGCGCTCGTGAACTCCATTTCGCCGTTGCCTTCGCTCGCGCTCTTCCAGACCCAGCGCGCGCCGGCGCCGCTGGACGCGCCGGAGTACTGCATCGCCATCGCCGGGTCGCGGCGGTTCCATACCGACCAGCGCTTCCACTCGCGCGGATCGGCGATCAGCGGGTAGATACGCTCCGGCGCCGCAGCGAAGTCGACCGACCGCTGGACCTTGAAGCCGGATGGCAGCAGCATGCCGACCGCCAGCAGCACCGCGACGACAACAAGGGAACCAACCAGCAAGTTGCGAATCCACTTCATCGCTTCACCCCCGCAGCGTAGGATTTTGCGGCCCACGGCCCGATCCGGCCGGAAAGGATGGTTCGAATGCTCTCACGGCTCGTCCCAGTCGCGCTAACCCTGCTGCTCGCCGCCTGCGCAACGCCTCAGTCCCTGAAACCCGGAACGCCGATCGCCGATGCAAGGGCGGCGCTCGGTCGACCGACCGCGGAGATCCAGCTTCCGGCAGGCGGGTTGCGCCTCCAGTACTCCGGGCAGCCTTCCAGCCAATCGGCCTGGAACGCCGACTTCGACGCCCAGGGCCGACTGCAGAACGTCCGGCAGATGATGAGCGACGACGCCTTCCGTCAGATCAGCGCCGGCAAGGACGCCAAGGATGACGTCCTGCGCGAGTTCGGGCCACCGGCCTATGTCTGGCAATTCCCCCTGCAGAACGAAACGGCGTTCATGTACCGCTATTACACGCACGGCGGCTTTCCGGCCGCGATGTACGTGTACTTCGACCCCGCAGGAGTCGTGAAGCGCACCGAGACGGGGATGGACCCCTGGCTGATCCAGGACGGTGGGGGAGACCGCAACTGATACGGCCGACTAGGGAAGCCACTCGCGGGTTACACCGAATTTCGGCGGCCGGAGGCGCGACGGACAATCGTTTCATTCGTCGACCCTTCCGGCCCATGACTGAAGCCCACGGCCGCTCTGCGCCGCTATCCCTGCAGGACAAGCTCGATCGCATCTCGCACGATCGCGATGTGCTTGCGCAACTGCGTGATCTCGCGCGCCAGGGATTGCATGACGGCGACGCGGTGCGCCACCGCGATAGCGGCGCCCGCGGCCGCGTGATGGTCCTGCGCAGTGCAGAGGTTCCCTGCTCGGTGGTGCAGCTCGAAGACGGTCGCCAGGTGCCGTTCGAGCCCGGCTGGACGTCGGCGGAAGGTCCCTGACCGGCGACTGGCGCCGTGGCACAATCGCGGCGCCATGCCGTATGCCTCGGAGTACACACCGAAGATCCTGATCATCGACTCCCATGGCCAGCCGGTCCGCTGGGCGTTGATGCAGCGAGCTGCCCGTTACTACGCAGCGGGCAAAGTGTTGACCGAGCTGGGCGACAACATCTTCGGCATGACCGGCGGAGTACAGGAAGCCACCGGCGCGCGCTCCGAACTCGTCACGAGTTCCATCCTCATGATCCGCGGTCGGCACCGCATCCCGCTCGGCCGCGGCCATGTCGGCCTCACCAAGCATCGCCTGTTCGTTCGCGACCGCCACGTCTGTGCCTACTGCGGCGGCCACTTTGTCGAAAGCGAACTGACGGTCGAGCACATCCTGCCGGTGTCGCGAGGCGGCCGCCACGAATGGACCAACGTGGTCACCGCCTGCCGCTCGTGCAATACCCGCAAGGGCAGCCGCCGGCCGGAGGAGGCGAACATGCCCTTGATCTATGTGCCCTATGCCGTGTGCCGCAGCGAGGGCTTCATCCTGAGCAACCGCCGCATCCTGGCCGACCAGATGGCCTTCCTGCAGGCCACCCTGCCGCGCCACTCGCGCTGGGCGCACGGGTAGCCGCGACTCCGTCTGTCGAAAAATCGGCATCCCGGCGGCCGGATTGTCCGCTCGTCAGGGCAACGCTTGATCCCTAAGGTTCATCCCTCCTGATCCGCCACCGGATCGGACGCACATCCGGAGGCCGGATGCGCCAATTGAGGCGGGGGAACGACCATGGGAACGAATCGAATCAGCGCCCAGCCCGACGCATCGCGGGACGAAGCACTGCGGCTTGCCGCTGGCTTCCGCGCGGTTGCCATCGCCTCGGTAGTCGGCCTTCTGCTGGCCATCGTCCTCGGCATCGAACACTTCTGGCTCGACATCACG
>JAOUJD010000379.1 GCA_029883565.1 Burkholderiaceae bacterium | reverse complement strand
TTAGCCCGCCCTCGCCCTCGGGATCGAATTCGCGCTGCTCGCGGCCGGCACGTTGATCTACGCCAGGACGACGGTGGCCACCGACCGCATCGGCCGCTGGGGCCTCGTCGCGTTCGTCACCCTGCTCGCCATGATCCAGACCGCCAACGCGTTCGGCGATCCGCCGCCGAGCGTGGCCGCCGTCGCCTGGGTCGGGCAGGCACAGTGGCTGCTGGTCGCGTGGGCAGCGTGGATCGACCGTCACCGGCGCATCCGGAACGGGCCAGTGGCCTAGCTCCGGCTCACAACCGTCCGCCGAGTCGGCGTGCCATTTCCTGTCCGAGTGCCTGCAATCCGGTCGCAGGACGCACCATCACTTCGAATTCGACGATCCGCCCCCCGTCATCGAAGCGGATGAGGTCGATGCCTTTCAGCCGGACCGAGCCGACGCGGGCGGAGAATTCGAGCGCGGCGTCGTTCCCCTGGACGAATTCGCGGTGGTAGGCGAAATCCTCGAACACGGCGGCGGCCGTACTCAGCACCAGCGCGGTCTGCTCGGCCCCCTGATAAGGGCGGTACGCGACGGGGGAGTGGAACACGCACTCGGGCGCGAGCAGTGACGGCAGGCGGCCAAGATCACCGCTCGCGATCATCTCGTGCCAGCACTGCAGCGATGCGACGACGGCCGGGTTCATGCGACCAGTCTGCCAGACCCCCGAGGACTGCGCGCCATTCATGCCGTTCCGTACAGCGTGACCACGGCGGCGCCGCCAAGGCCGAGGTTGTGCTGGAGCGCGAGGCGCGCCCCTTGCACCTGCCGCGGCCCGGCCTGCTCGCGCAGTTGCTGGGTGAGCTCGAAGCACTGCGCGAGACCGGTGGCCCCGAGCGGGTGTCCCTTGGACAACAGCCCGCCGGACGGGTTGGTCACGATCTTCCCGCCGTAGGTGTTGGCGCCGGTGTCGACGAAGCGCTCGGCCCCACCTTCTTCGCAGAATCCCAGCGCTTCGTACGAGATCAGTTCGTTCTGCGCAAAGCAGTCGTGCAGTTCGCACACGTCGATGTCGTCCGGTCCTACTCCCGCCTGCTCGTAGACCCGACGCGCCGCCTCGCGCGCCATGTCGTAGCCCACGAGCTGCATCATCGACCGTGACTCGAACGTCGCCGGCGTGTCGGTCGTCATCGCCTGGGCCAGGATGCGGACCCGCGGGGCGATGCCATGGCGCCGTGCGTATGTCTCCGAAACGAGTACGGCCGCCGCGGCGCCGCAGGTGGGCGGGCAGGCCATCAGCCGTGTCATCACGCCCGGCCAGATCGGCTGGTCGGCCATCACCTGCTCGGCCGTCACGACCTTGCGGAACACGGCGAGCGGATTCGCCGCGGCGTGACGACTCGCCTTGGCGCGCACCTTCGCGAAGGTCTCGAGCCGTGTGCCGTACTTGCGCATGTGCTCGCGGCCCGCTCCGCCGAAGTAGCGCAGCGCCAAAGGAATCGTCCCTTCGCCGACCAGCTCGTCGGTCACCCGGTCGAAGGCCTCGAACGGCGAAGGCCGATCGGTGAAGATCGCGCTCAGGGCGCCCGGCCGCATCTGCTCGAAGCCGACCGCGAGGACGCAATCCACCGCGCCGGTCTCCGCCGCCTGGCGCGCCAGGAACAGCGCCGTCGAGCCGGTCGAGCAGTTGTTGTTCACGTTGATGATGGGAATGCCGCTGAGCCCGACGTGGTACAGCGCGCGTTGGCCGCTGGTGGAGTCCCCGTAGACATAGCCGGCGTACGCCTGTTGCACTGCGCTGTAATCCAGTCCGGCGTCCGCAAGCGCCGCTCGCGTTGCCTCGGCGGCCATCACGTCATACGCGGGACTGTCGCCCGGCTTGCGGAACGGAACCATCCCGACTCCCACCACGATCACCGCTTCGGTCATGTCGCTTCCTATGTCCCTTCGTCAGCGCCGTTCGGACGGTGCGTGAGCGCCTCCAGCGAGGCAACCGGTGATGGGCAGCCTCACTCCCTCAGCGAACACCATCGTGGTTTCTCGACACCGGGCTCTCGGCTGAAACCCGTAGACTACCTGCGCAATGAAAGGATCCCTGGAGGACCGGCTGGAGTCCCTGAGGTCTCTTGCCGCGGCTGCCGCAGCCATCGTCTTGGTCCTGTCATCGCCCATGGCCAGCGCAATCGCGGACCTACG
>JAOUJD010000113.1 GCA_029883565.1 Burkholderiaceae bacterium | reverse complement strand
CTGGGGGACCTGCCGGTACACGGACGCCATCACGCCCGCAAGGATCTTCTCCTTGCGCTGCTCGCGCGTCTCGACCGCCAGGCCGAAGCGGGTCAGCGGGCCGGACATGAGGGCGTCGCTCGGGAGGCAGGCAGGTGCATGAGTCGATGATAGGCGAGGAGCAGGGCACCCACATCGTCCGGACGGCCGCCACATCCCGCGCCACTTCCTCGATTTGACGGCCCTGCCCCCTTTCCGAATACTTGAGGCTGCGCGGCGGCCGTTCGGCCGCCGCTTTTTTGCCCCGGGGAGAGAATTCGATGCTGCCGTTCCGACTGACCCTGGCCGCGTGCGCAGTCGCGCTCGCGGCGCCCTGCGTGTTCGCCAAGCCGGTCGACCAGGTCCGCGTCGGCTTCTCGACGTCCATCTCGGGTCCGTTCGCCGCGCTCGGGGCCGAAGCGCGCGACGGCTTCAACCTCGGCATCAAGCAGCTGGGCGGCAAGCTCGGCGGCATCCCGGTCGAGGTGCTGGCCACCGACGAGGCCGGCAACCCGGACACCGGACGGCAGCACGTCGACCGCTACATCAAGCGCGACCGCATCCACTTCTACACGGGCCCGATCGGCTCGAACGTGGCGCTCGCCGTCGGTCCGGCCCTGTTCGCGGCCCAGGTGTTCTACCTCAGCAACAACGCCGGGCCGTCGCAGCTCGCCGGCAGCCAGTGCAGCCCGTTCTTCTTCGGCACCGCCTGGCAGAACGACTCCTACCACGAGGCCGCCGGCAAGTTCGCGTCCGAGCGCGGATTCAGGAAGGTCGCGGTGATGGCGCCCAACTACCCCGCCGGCCAGGACGCCATCAACGGCTTCAAGCGCGGCTTCGGCAAGCCGGTCGTGTCCGAGACCTTCACCAAGCTCGGCCAGCTCGACTACGCGGCCGAGCTCGCCAAGCTGCGCGCCGAAGCGCCGGACGCGCTCTACATCTTCCTGCCCGGCGGCATGGGGATCAACTTCATCAAGCAGTTCGTCGGCGCCGGACTGTCGACGTCGACGCAGATCGTCGGTCCCGGCTTCTCGGCCGACGAGGACGTGATCCGCGCGGTCGGCGAGCCGATGCTCGGCATGTTCAACACGGCGCACTGGAACCACGATTTCACCAATCCGGCCAGCCAGGCATTCGTGCAGGCCTACGTCAAGGAGTACGGCCGGCTGCCGTCGATCTACGCCGCCCAGGCGTACGACGTCGTGCTGATGATGGATGCGGCGGTGCGCGACACCCGGGGCGAGCTGGACAACAAGGACGCCGTGCGCGCTGCGCTCCGCAAGGCGAACTTCAAGTCGGTGCGCGGCGACTTCAGGTTCGGGCCCAACCAGTTCCCGATCCAGGACTACTACCTGCGCACGATCGGCAAGGACGCGCAGGGCCGCATCACGAATCGCACGCTGAACAAGGTGTTCACCAATCACCAGGACACCTACGCGGCGCAGTGCACGATGCGCTGACGACGTCCGGCGCGGCGCCTTGCCCGGAGGCGAGGCGCCGCCCGGGAAGCACCGCACGGGAGCACTCTCCGCGCGGAACCCCGCAGCCCGCCCCCGAACCGGCGGCACGATGACCACGACCCTCGTCTTCGAACAGCTGCTCAACGGGCTGCAGTTCGGCCTGATGCTGTTCCTGATCGCCGCCGGGCTGACGCTCGTGTTCGGCATCATGGACGTGCTGAACCTGGCGCACGGGTCGCTCTACATGATCGGCGCCTACCTGGCCGCCACGCTGACCCAGGCGACCGGGTCGTTCTGGCTGGGACTGCCGCTCGCGGCGCTCGGCACCGGCGTGGTCGGGATCGTGCTGGAAGTGGCGCTGGTGCGCCGCCTGTACCAGCGCGACCACCTGGCGCAGGTGCTGGCGACGTTCGCGGTCATCCTGATCGCAGACGACACGGTCAAGATGATCTGGGGGCCGGCGCCGATCATGCTCGCGGCGCCCGCGGCCCTGGCCGGACCGGTCGAGCTCTTCCCCGGGTTCTTCTATCCGGCGTACCGACTCCTCATCATCGGCGTCGGGCTCGCGCTCGCCCTCGGGCTGTACCTGCTGGTGGCCCGCACGCGCACCGGGATGCTGGTGCGCGCGGGCAGCAGCAACCGCGAGATGGCGGCGCTGATGGGCGTGCGCGTCGACCGGCTGTTCGCGCTGGTGTTCGTGCTCGGAGCGATGCTGGCGGCCGTCGCCGGCGGCCTGCTCGGACCGCTGCTGGCCGTAGAAATCGGGATGGGCGAGAACATCCTGATCCTCGCGCTGGTCGTCATCGTCATCGGCGGGATCGGCTCGATCCGGGGCGCGTTCGTCGGCGCGGTGCTGGTCGGCGTGGTCGACACCGCCGGGCGCGCCTTCCTGCCCGATGTCCTCGGGGCCTTCCTCAGCAACGCGGCCGCGGCACAGCTCGGCCCGGCGCTCGCCGCCATCGCCATTTACGTGCTGATGGCCGCGGTGCTGTTCTTCCGGCCGCAAGGCCTGTTTCCCGCGCGCGCATGACCACGGACGAGCGACTGCGTCGTGCCATGCCCTGGCTGCTGCTCGCCGCGGCACTGGCATTCCCGTGGGTGGCGACTGCGCTCGACCAGGCTTTCTACATCGGCCTGGTGCGACGCGTGCTGATCTTCGGCATCGCGGCCGCCAGCCTCAATTTCATCCTCGGCTACGGCGGCATGGTGAGCCTGGGTCACGCCGCCTTCTTCGGGATCGGCGCCTACACCGTCGGCGCGCTCGCGGCGGACGGCATCTCGAACGCCTGGATCGCATGGCCGCTCGCGGCCGCGGTCGCGGCGCTGGCGGCGGTGCTCATCGGGGCGGTCTCGCTGCGCACCCGCGGCGTCTACTTCATCATGATCACGCTGGCGTTCGCGCAGATGGTCTACTACGTCGCCGTCGGCCTCAAGCGCTACGGCGGCGAGGACGGGCTCAACCTGCCGGTCCGCTCCACGCTGGGCTTCGGCGTGGGGCTGGACAGCGACATGGCCTTCTACTACGTCGTGCTCGCGCTGCTCGTCGGCGTGCTGCTCGTGTTCGACCGGGTGCTCGATGCGCGCTTCGGCCGCGTGCTGATCGGCATCCGCGAGAACGAGACGCGCATGGAGTCGCTCGGCTTCCCCACGTTCCGCTTCCGCCTGGCCGCGTTCGCGATCGCGGGCGCGGTCGCGGGTCTCGCCGGCGCGCTGTTCGCCAACCACAACATGTTCGTCAGTCCCGCCGTGCTGCACTGGACGCAATCGGCCACCTTCGTGGTCATGGTGATCCTGGGCGGCATCGGCTATCGCTACGGCGGGGTCCTGGGGGCGCTCGTGCTGCTGCTGCTCGAGGAAATCCTCGCCGGCTACACCGAGTACTGGCACCTGCCCCTCGGCGCGCTGCTGCTCGCGGTCGTGTTCCTCGCGCCGCACGGCCTGTCCGGCTGGCTGGAGCGAAAGGGGGCGCGGTGAGCCTGCTCGAGGTCCGCGGCCTCACCAAGCGCTTTGGCGGCCTCGTGGCGACCGACCGGCTCGATCTGTCGGTGGCCGAGGGCGAGCTGCACGCGGTGATCGGCCCGAACGGCGCCGGCAAGACGACGCTGATCGGCCAGCTGGCCGGCACGCTGCGACCCGACGCCGGCAGCATCGTGATGCAGGGCCTCGACGTCACGCGCCGCTCGGCCCACACGCGGGTCGCGCGCGGCATCGCGCGGTCCTACCAGGTCACCAACGTGTTCCGTCGCTTCACCGCTCTCGACAACGCCGCGCTCGCCATCCAGGCCTGCTCCGGGTCGAGCTTCCGGTTCTGGCGGTCGGCGGCGCGCGAGACGGCGCTCTTCGAGCGCGCGCGTGCACTGCTCGATCGGGTCGGACTGCGCGCGCGCGCCGACGTCCCGGCCGGCGCGCTCGCGCACGGCGAGCAGCGCCAGCTCGAAGTCGCGCTCGCGCTCGCCTCGCAGCCGCGCCTGCTGCTGCTCGATGAACCGATGGCCGGCATGGGCCCCGACGAATCGGAACGCATGCTGCAGCTGATCGCGAGCCTGAAGGGCCGCGTCACCATCGTGCTGGTCGAGCACGACATGGATGCCGTGTTCCGCCTGGCCGACCGCCTGTCCGTCCTCGTCTACGGCCGGGTCCTGGCGACCGGCACGCCGCCGGAGATCCGCGCCAATGCCGACGTGCGCCAGGCCTACCTCGGCGCCGAGGCGACCGCGTGAACCTGCTCGAGTTGCGCGACGTGCAGGCGGGCTACGGCGCGAGCCAGGTGCTGTTCGGCGTCGATCTCGCCATCCGCGAGGGCGAAGTGGCCACCCTGCTCGGCCGCAACGGCATGGGCAAGACGACCACGCTGCGCGCGCTGTTCGGCCTGCTGCCGCTCAAGGGCGGCGAGATCCGTTTCGGCGGCGAGCGCATCGACGGCCGGCCCACCGATGCCATCGCCCGGCTGGGCATCGCCATCGTGCCGGAAGGACGCCAGATCTTCCCCAACCTGACCGTGCTCGAGAATCTCGGCGCCTTCGCGCAGGAGCGCAGCGGCGCCCGCGAACGGTGGACTGCCGAGCGCGTGTTCGCGCTCTTTCCGCGGCTCGCGGAACGGGCGCGGGCGATGGGAAACCAGCTGTCCGGCGGCGAGCAGCAGATGCTGGCGATCGGCCGCGCGCTGATGACCAACCCCCGGCTGCTGATCCTCGACGAGGCCACCGAAGGCCTCGCGCCGCTGGTGCGCGACGACATCTGGCGCTGCCTCGCCGAGCTCAAGCGCAGCGGACTGACCATCCTCGTGATCGACAAGTACGTGCAGCGGCTGGTGCAGCTCGCCGACCAGCACACGATCCTGGAACGGGGGCGCGTCGTATGGCACGGTCCGTCGGACCGGCTCGCCGGCGACACGTCGCTCTGGCACCGTTACCTTGGCGTGTAAGGTGCGTAACCATCGCCCGCGGGCGCGCATCCAGGACACAGGGAGACCGACATGCCGCTGCTGACTGGCATCGCCCGACGGGCGCTGCAGGGCCACGCGGCGCGCCATCTGGCGCGCTTCATACCGAACCCGCTCGTGCGGGTCGCGGTAGTGATGGTCGCCTCGGCGCTGCTTCCGGTGATCGTCGCCGAGGTCGCAAAGCGCCGCGCGGCGCGTCGGCGGCCGCCGACGGAATCGGCGCCCCGCTATGCCAGCGACGGGTAGCGCGACAGTTCGAGCGTCGCGCGGCCGCCGCGCCTGGCTGACAGGCGGGCGCGCCCGCCCACCGGCAGGGTGAGCTTGCGCGCCACGTGCCCGAAGGGCAGCCCGGTGTAGACCGGGACGCCGCTCAGGGCCCGCAGCCGCGCGACCACCGCCGCGAGGTCGAAGCCGTTGTCGTTCGGCATCGGCGTCACCGGCTCGAAATCGCCCAGCACGATCGCGGCCTGCCGCTGCAGTACACCGGCGTGCGCGAGCTGCAGGAACATCCGCTCGATCTTGTAGGCCGGCTCGTTCACGTCCTCGACGAACAGGATCCCGCCGCGCACCCGCGGCATGAAGGGCGTGCCGAGCAGCGCCAACAGCATGGCGAGGTTGCCGCCCCACAACCGCCCCTCGACCGTGCCCACCGGGCCCTGCAGCGAGAGATCGACGGAATAGGTGCGCGACTGCAGGACGCCGAAGAAGTGCTCGACCGTGTACGGATCCGGATGCTCCGTCCCGAAGTCGCCGGCCGACGGCCCGGCGAAGCTCGTGCCGCCGCGCGCCAGCAGCGCGAGGCTGAACGCGGTGAAGTCGCTGTAGCCGACCAGCGGCGCCCGGCGCGCCCGGATCGCCGCATAGTCGATGCGATCGAGCAGCCGCGACAGGCCGTAGCCGCCGCGGGCCGACAGCACCACGTCGATCGACGGGTCGGTGGCGAAGCGTTGCAGGTCGGCGAGGCGCAGGTCGTCCGGGCCCGCGAAGCGCTGTTCGCGCGCGAACACGCTCTCGCCCGCGACCACCTGCCAGCCCTGGCCGCTGAAGAAGCGGGCCGCGCGGTCGATCACCCCGGGGTCCGGCAGGAAGCCGGACGGCGCCACCAGCCCCAGGGTCCTAGCGCGCGGCATCGTCGTCCTCGTCGGCGGGCAGGCTGCCCGCGCGCTTCAGTTCCCGCCTTTCGCTGAAGAACTTCGAGAGCAGCTGGCCGCTCTCCTCCCCGAGCACGCCGCCGCGCACCGTGGTGTGGTGGTTCAGCTTCGGTTCGGCGAACAGGTCCACGATGCTGCCGCACGCGCCCGTCTTGGGATCGCTCGCGCCGAACACCAGCCGCCGGATGCGCGCGTGCTGCATGGCGCCGGCGCACATGGCGCACGGCTCGAGCGTCACGTAGACCGTGCAGTGGCTCAGGCGATAGTTGCCGAGCAGCTCGGCCGCGGCCCGCATCGCCTGGATTTCGGCATGCGCGGTCGGGTCGCTGTTGCCGATCGGCTGGTTGAACCCGGTGGCGATCACTTCGCCATCCTTGACGACGACGGCGCCGACCGGGACTTCAGCGAGTGCCCATGCGTTGTGCGCCTGGTCCAGCGCGAGCCGCATGAATGTCTCGTCGGCGTCGATTGCCTGCGCCGGCTGCTCGGTGACCTCGATCTGGCGCGCCAGCCATGCCTGTCGCTTGGCCTCGCGCTGGGCATCGCGCGCGTCGCGCGCCTGCTGGACGGTCTCTGCAAGCTGCAGCGGATCGAGCGCCGGAGCCGCCTGCTCGAGCCAGGCCGGCAACGCGCCCCGTCGGTAGTCGCTGCCGAAATCCGAGCGGCGGACGAAACCCGTGTCGACCAGCCAGCGGCGCAGCTCGACGTGATCGGTGTCGAGCATCGCGCCGGCCGTCGACAGGAAGTGCTTCAGCACGGCGTTGGCGCCGCGTTCGTCGAGCAACCTGTCCGCGGGAAAGAACAGCGTCGCCGTGGCGAACACGAGTTCCAGGTCGCGGCCGTCCTTCTGCTGCAGGGTCGACAGGTGCACGCCCTGCCGGACCGCCAGCTGGGCGAGCCGCTCGAGCCAGGCCGGGACCGAAATGGCGGCGTCTGTCGTCATGCCGACAGTCTACCGACCGCCCGGCAGCCGCCCGCCGAGCGGCCACCCGGCAGGCGCAGCGGAAAATCGAGCTTGTTTGACGCGACTGCCCTGCCGGCGGCGCGACGAACGCGCTAGCATCCGCTCGGCCGCCGCGCCATCCCGGAGGAAGCATGAGCCGTCATGTCATCGTGTCGTTCGGTCAGGGCAACGAGTTCGAGTTCAGGATTCCGGCCGTCGATGTCGCGGCCCGCTCAACGGAGCAGGCGCGCCAGTGGTTCGACCGCGAGTTCGTGGAACTCGAATGCGATGTGCCGTCGCCGATCGGCAAGATCCTGCTGGCCGACCGCGTGCTCAGCGTCGCCAAGTATGCCGGCGCGCAACGCTTCCGCGAGCGCCCCGACTGGGCCGAGGAGTTCGCGAAGAACGCCGCGGCGATGCTCGGACGCGACCTGGTCCGCGTCGACGTTCCCAACTACACGGTCGGCTACTAGCCGGGCCTAGTCGCCCGAGAAGAACCAGACGCTCCTGATGCGGCCGTCGCGCACCTGATAGGACGCGGCGACCTCGAATGGCCGGTCGCGCAGGCCGTGTACACGCTCGTGGTCGATGACGACGTTGCCGATGACCATGCGGTTCACGAGTTCCGCGCGCAGCGCCGGCACGCTGAAGCGCTGCGTCGCGTAGAACTCGGCCAGCTCGGCGCGGTTCGTGAATGCGGGTTCCCTGCAGGGCAAGCGGTAGACGACGACATCGTCGTCGTACACCTCGAGGAAACGCTCGAGATCGTGCGCGTTGTAGGCGTCGAGCTGGTGCTGCACCGCCTGCTCCGGGGTCAGGCCCGGCACGTCAGATCCCCATTTCCTTGAACACCTCGCGTGCCGTGCGGAAGCTGTCGATCGCCGCCGGAACGCCGCAGTAGATCGCGGCCTGCAGGAACACCTCCCTGATCTCGTCCTTCGTCAGCCCGTTGTTGATCGCGCCGCGGACGTGCAGCTTGAGTTCATGCGGACGATTGAGCGCGGTGATCATCGCCAGGTTCAGGAAGCTGCGCGTGCGGCGGTCCAGCCCGGGCCGGTTCCACACGTCGCCCCAGCAGTACTGCGTCACCAGTTCCTGCATCGCCATGTTGAAGTCATCGGCGTTCCTGATGGACGCATCGACGTACTCGGCTCCCAGCACTTCCCGCCGGGTCTTCAGTCCGCGCTCGAACAGTTCCTTGTTCATCCTCGCTCCTCGCTGGTCATGCATGACGCACGGTGCCGCGGTCGCCCGCCACCGTCCCGGACGGCATTCTGACGCATGGGCGACGCGGGCCGGGCCGCCGCGCCGCGCGGATCACGTAGAGTCGCGGCAATGAGCGGTCAACCGTGGGATGCGATCGTGATCGGCGCCGGCGCCGCCGGCATGATGTGCGCCGCGGTCGCGGGCCGGCGCGGCGCGCGCGTGCTGCTGATCGACC
>JAOUJD010000378.1 GCA_029883565.1 Burkholderiaceae bacterium | reverse complement strand
GCTGCTGGTGCTGGCGGGCTATGCCATTCCCGGGTTCGTGCTCGGCATCGCGCTGCTCGTGATCTTCGGCGGCCAGCTGCAGTGGTTTCCGCTGCGCGGCCTGACGTCGGCGAACTGGGACGAACTCGGGTGGGGCGCCCGCATCGTCGACTACCTCTGGCACATCACGCTGCCGGTGACCGCCATGGTGCTGGGCAGCTTCGCGATCACGACGATGCTCACGAAGAATTCAGTGCTGGAGGAGATCCGCAAGCAGTACGTGCTGACGGCCAGGGCCAAGGGGCTGACCGAGCGGCGCGTGCTGTGGAAGCACGTCTTCCGCAACGCCCTGATCCCGATCCTGACCGGATTTCCGGCCGCGTTCGTCGGCGCCTTCTTCACTGGTTCGCTGCTGATCGAGACGTTGTTCTCGCTCGACGGTCTGGGGCTGCTGTCCTACGAGAGCATCATCCGGCGCGACTATCCGGTGGTCCTGGGGTCGCTCTTCGTCTTCACGCTGATCGGGCTGTTCACCAAGCTGGTCAGCGACCTGAGCTACGTGTGGGTGGATCCCCGTGTCAAGTTCGACTGAACCACCGACCATCGGACTCGACGCGGCGGCGGCGCCGCCGCGTGCGCTGAAGAACAGCCCCGGTGCCCGGGCATGGCGCCGCTTCCGGCGCAACCGGCTCGGGTTCGTCAGCCTGGTCGTGTTCGTGACGCTCGTCGCGGTCAGTCTCTTCGCGGAGCTGATCTCCAACGACCGGCCGATCGTCGTGCACTACAACGGGGCCTGGTACTTCCCGCTCGTGAAGGACTACCCGGAAACGACGTTCGGCGGATCGTTCCATGCGCCGACCGATTACCGTGACCCGTTCATTCGGGAACGCCTGTCCGAGGACGGCAACTGGGCGCTGCGCGCTCCCAACCCGTACGGTTCGAAGACGATCGCGTATTACTCCAGGTACCCGTTCCCGAGTCCGCCGTCGAAGGACAACTGGCTCGGCACGGACGAGCGGGGGCGCGACCTGCTGGCGCAGCTGCTCTACGGGTTCCGCCTCAGCGTGCTCTTCGGACTGGCGCTGATGGCGATCGGCGTGGCGCTCGGAGTGGTCACCGGCGCGATCCAGGGCTACTTCGGCGGCAAGACGGACCTCGGGTTCCAGCGCTTCGTCGAGATCTGGGAATCGATGCCGGAGCTGTACCTGCTGATCATCTTCAGCGCGATCTTCGCCCCGAGCGTGGCGCTGCTGCTGATCCTGCTGAGCCTGTTCGGGTGGACCGGCCTGTCGAACTACGTGCGCGCGGAATTCCTGCGCAACCGTCAGATGGATTACGTGCGCGCGGCACGCGCTCTCGGCGTAGGCAACAGGCGGATCATGTGGCGGCACATCCTGCCCAACAGCATGACACCGGTCGTGACGTTCCTGCCGTTCCGCATGAGCGCCGCGATCCTCGCGCTCACGTCGCTCGACTTCCTCGGCCTGGGCGTGCCGCCGGGCACGCCGTCGCTGGGCGAACTGCTGCAGCAGGGCAAGCAGAACATCGACGCGTGGTGGATCTCGATCGCCACCTTCGGGGTGCTCGTGATCACGCTGATGCTGCTGACGTTCATGGGCGACGCCCTGCGGGACGCGCTCGACCCGCGCAAGGCGGACGCATGAAGCCCATCGTCGAGATCCGGGGCCTGCGCGTCTCGTTCGGGGGCAAGGAGGTCGTGCACGGCGTCGACTTCACGGTCGGCGCGGGAGAGCGGCTGGCGCTGGTGGGCGAATCCGGCTCGGGCAAGACGGTGACGGCGCTCAGCCTGCTGGGACTGAACCTGAACGCGGCCGTGACCGGCAGCGCGCTGTTCCACGGGAACGGTGGCCGGGCGCCGCGCGATCTGCTGAAGATGACCGAGCGCGAACTGCTCGGCGTCCGCGGCCGGGAAATCGCGATGATCTTCCAGGAGCCGATGACCGCGCTGAACCCGCTGTATCCGATCGGCGACCAGATCGCCGAAGTGCTCGAGTTCAAGGAGGGGCTGACGAAGCGCGAAGCCTGGACGCGGGCGGTGCAGGCGTTGCGCGAGACCGGGATTCCCGATCCGGAGCAGCGTGCGTTCGCCTATCCGCACCAGCTCTCGGGAGGCCAGAGGCAACGCGCCATGATCGCGATGGCGCTTGCCGGGCGTCCGCAACTGCTGCTCGCGG
>JAOUJD010000112.1 GCA_029883565.1 Burkholderiaceae bacterium | reverse complement strand
TAGAGGAAGGCGGTCATCGCGCCGAGTTCCATCAGGCCCGCCGCGATGCAGGTCATGTGGTCGGCGATGCGCGAGTACTCGGCGAGCAGCGTGCGCAGGTACTTGGCGCGCGGCGTGATCTCGACGCCCATCAGCTCCTCGACCGCCGCGCAGTACGCGAAGTCGTTGATCAGCGCCGAGCAGTAGTTCAGGCGGTCGACGTAGGGGATCAGGTTGTGCCAGGTGTGCGACTCGCACTCCTTCTCGAAGCCCCGGTGCAGGTAGCCGCAGTGGACGTCGGTGCGGATGATCTTCTCGCCGTCCAGTTCAGCGACGATCTGGATCGTTCCGTGGGTGGCCGGATGGGACGGGCCGATGTTGACGATGACGTGTTCGTCGCTCGTCGGCTTGTCGAACGCCGGCTTGATCGGGTTCGGCAGTCGCAGGTCGCGCATGTCCATCACTGGAAGCCCTCCCGGTACGGCACCAGCGGCTGTTCCTGCTCCTTGGCGTAGTCCTTGCGCAGCGGATGGCCGACGAATCCCTCGTACAGCAGGAGCGGCCGCAGGTCGTCGTTGCCGCGGAAGCGGATGCCGTACATCTCGTGGCACTCGCGCTCCATGAACGCCGCGGAGCCGTACAGCGACAGCAGCGAGTCCACTTCCGGCTGCTCCTCGCGGACGCGCGTCTTGACGCGGACGCGCACCTTGTCGGTCGTGGAGTAGAAGTGCCACACGACCTCGAAGCGCGCTGCCTGGCCCAGCCAGTCCACGGCGGTCACGTCGAGGAACATGTCGAAGCCGCGGTTCTTCAGCGCGCGCACCAGCGGCAGGACGCCGTCCGGCGCCACGCCGATCACCAGCACGCCGTGCGAGACAGCAGAGTCCTCCGCCAGGGCGCCGAGGTCGCTCTTGACCCGATCGAACACAGGAGCGCCCATGTCAGAACCTCTGCGTCAGGATCGGATGGCGCTCGTGCGCGATCTTGTCCTGCAGTTTCATGATGCCGTCGATCACCATTTCGGGACGCGGCGGGCACCCCGGGATGTAGACGTCCACCGGCACGATGCGGTCCACGCCGAGCAGGGTGGCGTAGTTCTGGTAGAAGCCGCCGCTGGTCGCGCACGCGCCGAAGGCCATCACCCACTTCGGCTCGCACATCTGCTCGTAGACCTTGAGCAGGATCGGCGCCTGCTTGTGGTTGATCGTCCCGACCACCATCAGGAGGTCGGACTGCCGGGGCGAGAACCGCGGCAGCGCCGCGCCGAAGCGGTCCGTGTCGTAGGGCGTCGAGCTGACCGCCATGAACTCCATCGCGCAGCAAGCGGTGACGAACGGGTACGGGAACAGCGAGAACTTGCGCGCCCAGCCGATCAGTTCGTCCTTCTTGGTCGAGATGTACTCGAACGCCCCGGTCGGCTCGGGACGGATTGGGATCACCTTGTCGCTCATTGCGGGCTACTCCGTCACGGCTTCCAGCAGCCGGGCTCTATATACGTAGAGCAGGATCACGATCAGCAGGAACGTGAACAGAAAGAACGTGAACAGCATGAAGCCAGTCAGCGGCTGCGCGCCGAGCGCCCAGATGAACAGGAACACGGTCTCCAGGTCGAACAGGATGAAGACGATGGCCACGGCGTAGTACTTCGCCGGCACCGCCTTCACGTTGAGCAGCTCGACCGGCGTCGCGCCGCACTCGAACGGCTCGAGCTTCAGCGCGCTGGACTTCGGCTTCGGCCCCAGCAGGGCATTGAGCAGCAGCGTGAACCCGACGAAGCCCAGGATGGCCAGCATGTACAGCAGAAATACGACATAGGGGTTCATTGCGCTGGCGCTCCCTGGAATGGCCGGCCCCGCGATGCGCCGCGCCGTGCCGCGCGCGACGCCGGGTGGCATCCGACCTGGCGGTCGGCTCCCCTGTGATGGATGCTGGCCATTAGCCCTCTTTTCATTATGTGCAGTCCGATTCCACTGCACGCTCCCTTGGCGCGCACAGTAGGGCCGTGCCCTCCGGGCGCATTTGATATCGATCAGTCGGACGACAGAGCTGTCGTAACCTGCATCACGGGATTGAGGCGGATCCGAAACATCCCTCTACGCAGCGCAGTCTTGGACCCAGAACCCGCCGAGTCCGGGCTCCCGCCGCACAACCTTGGCGCCGATCGGCGGCGCAGTCCGGCCGCCGGCAGCGGCCGCGATAATGTCCCCGTGAACGAAACCGCCGCCCGCCAGGTGCTGCTCGTCCGCGCCGTCGAAAGCGCCGACAGCGCTCGAACGCTGCTTTCCGAGACCGACCGCCAGCATGCAGCCCGCGCCGCGACCGAACTTGCGCGCTGGGCCGCGAGCGAGAGGGGCGAGGCGGCATCCGCGGAACTCTTCGTTGAAAGGCGGGCCGAGCTGCTGGCCGGAAAGCTGGCCGAGCGGGAACCAAGGCTGGCGCAGGCTGTAGAGGCGTTCGCCTGGCGGCCCTGGATCGGAGTCCTGCTGCCCCTGGCCGCCCTCGTCCTCGGCGCGTTCGTGCAGCAGGTGGGCGATCGCCAGCACATCAATGTGCTCGCCTTCCCGCTGCTTTCGATCATCGTGTGGAACGTCGTCGTGTACGCCGCGCTGGCGCTCCATCTCGTCGCCGGGACGCGGGGCGGAGCGCGGCGCTCCTCGCGGCTGCGTCGCGCAGTGGTGAATTCCGCGCGCCGCGGCGGTTCGCGGTTGCGCGGGGCGGCCGGCGCATCGTTCGCCGCCTTCATGGACGAGTGGTCGCGCGCCAGCGCGGGCCTGCTGATGGCGCGCGGAGGCCGGGTGCTGCATCTCGCCGCGGCATGCATCGCCCTTGGAGCAATCGCCGGAATGTACGTCCGTGGCCTGGTCTTCGAGTACCGCGCGGGATGGGAGAGCACGTTTCTCGACGCGACGCAGGTGCACGCCATCCTGTCGATCCTGCTGGCTCCGGCCGCGCGTGCGCTCGCCATGCCCTTTCCGGGCGTGAACGAGATCGCCGCGATCCAGTGGCCAGCGTCGGGCGGGGAAAGCGCAGCGCGCTGGATCCACTGGTATGCGCTCACGGTCGCGGCCCTCGTCGTCGGCCCGCGCCTGGTACTGGCCGTGACCGCGCGCTGGCGCGAACAGCGCCTGAGCCAGCGCTTCCCGGTCGGGCTGGACGAGCCGTACTTCCGGCGGCTGCTCGGCGGCTTCGCCGTGCACCCGGTCCGGCTGCGCGTCGTGCCCTACAGCTACACGGTCGACGAAGCCGGCGTGCGCGGCCTGGAAACGGTGGCCAAGGGCATCCTGGGCGACAACGCGGAACTCGCGCTTCGCCCGCCGGTCGCCTTCGGAGCCGAGGCATCGTCCA
Source organism: Burkholderiaceae bacterium (assembly GCA_029883565.1). Taxonomy (GTDB): domain Bacteria; phylum Pseudomonadota; class Gammaproteobacteria; order Burkholderiales; family Burkholderiaceae_F; genus JAOUJD01. Next base: position 5,158 of record JAOUJD010000112.1, on the reverse strand, counting down.
CCGCGGGCATCGACGCCGCGGATCGCACCACGGCGCTGAGCGTGGCGCTGTTCACCCTGGCCGCCACGCCCGAGCACGAGAACCACGGCGCCTTCCTCGAAAATCTGAGGCGGGCCCTGGCGCCGCGGCTGATCGCCCTCGTGGACGAAGCGCCGTACCGCCGGCGGCTCGGCGACGCCCCCGCGGCAGGCGAGCGCCTCGCCGAGCGGCGCGGCGCGTGGTCGGCCTTCGGTACCGCCCACGGCGTGACGGTCGCGTTCGCCGACCTCTCGGCGCCGGACGTCGCGCGGCTCGAGCGCGACCTCCAACCCCTGCTCGCCGCCGGTCGATGAGCGACGCTGCGTCCACCATCGAGATCGCCCTGATCTCGCACACGAATGCCGGCAAGACGACACTGGCGCGCACGCTGCTGGGGCGCGACATCGGCGAGGTACGCGATGCGCCACACGTCACCGAAGTCGCCGAGTCGCATGTCCTGCTGAAGAGCGACGAGGGCGACGAACTGCGCATTACCGACACTCCGGGGTTCGGTGACTCGGCGCGCCTCGTGCAGCGCCTGCGCGTCGCCGACAACCCGCTCGGATGGTTCCTGCGCGAGGCGTGGGACCGCTACCGCGACCGCCCCTTCTGGTGCAGCCAGCAGGCGGTGCGGGTGGCGCGCGACACCGCCGACGTCGTGCTGCATCTCGTGAACGCCGCCGAGAACCCGGGTGACGCCGGCTACGTGGCGCTTGAAATGCAGGTCCTGCGCTGGGTTGGCAAGCCGGTCATCGTGCTGCTGAACCAGGTCGGACCGCCAGGCAGCGCCGACGACGAGCGGCGCGACGTGGAACGGTGGCGCGCGCACCTCGCCCCTCACGGGATCGTGAGCGACGTGCTCGCGTTCGACGCGTTCGCGCGCTGTTGGGTGCAGGAACGCGTCCTGCTCGACGCGATCGCAGCGGCGCTCCCCGGCGAGCGGCGCCCTGCGCTCGCGCGCCTGCAGCGCACCTGGGAGCGCGCCAGCATCGAGCGCTTCGACGCCTCGATGGCCGTGCTGGCGACGGAACTCGTGGGCGCGGCCCGCGACTCCGAACCGGCCGAAGCGCTCCCGGCCAGCACGGCGCAGAAGCTGCTGCGCTCCGTCGGCATCGGCCGCCGCGACGCCGACCCCGCGCGCGAGCGGGCGATGGCCGCGCTGGCCGAGCGGCTGGATACGGCCATCCGGACCGCCACCGACCGGCTCATCGGAGTGCACGGTCTGGACGGCAGTGCCACCCAGGCCGTACTCGAGCGCATGCAGGAGAATTTCGCGGTGCCGGCCCAGCTCGACGAGGGACGCGCCGCGCTGCTCGGCAGCGTCGTCACCGGCGCGCTGACCGGCCTGAAGGCGGATCTCGCGGCCGGTGGCCTGACTTTCGGCGCGGGGATGCTGGTCGGCGGCGTCGTCGGCGGACTGGCCGGCGCCGGGCTGGCGCGCGGCGTCAACGTGCTGCGCGGAGCGGAGCATCCAGCGGTGCGCTGGTCCGAGGAGTTCCTCGACGGCCTCGCGCGCTCGAGCGTGCTGCGCTACCTCGCCGTGGCGCACTTCGGGCGCGGACGCGGCCGCTTCGTGGAAGGGGAAGCACCGGCCTTCTGGAAGGGCGAGGTCGAGCAGGCGATCGCCGCGCAGCGCGACACGCTGCGCCGGTTGTGGCAGTCGGCGCGCGCGGGCGAGGAGGACACGGAAGAGCGGCTCGCGGGCACGCTGCGCGCCGCAGCAGCGCAGGTGCTGGACCGGCTCTATCCGGGGCGCGTGCCGCCGGGCCTGCTGCGGTCCTGAGCCGGCGACAGGCGCCTTACAGCGACGCCATGTCGATCACGAAGCGGTACTTCACGTCGCTCCTCAGCATCCGCTCGTAGGCTTCGTTGATCGAGGCGATCGGGATCGTCTCGATATCGGAGACGATGCCGTGCTCGGCGCAGAAATCCAGCATTTCCTGCGTCTCGGCGATGCCGCCGATCAGCGAACCCGCCAGCCGGCGCCGCTTCAGGATCAGGCTGAACACGCCCGGCGACCGATGCGGCGACGGCGGCGCGCCCACCAGCACCAGCGTGCCGTCGCGCCTGAGCATGCCGAGGAACGGATCGAGATCGTGCGGCGCCGCGACCGTGTTCAGGATGAGGTCGAAGCGATTGCGCCACGCGGCCATCGCCTTGTCGTCGGTCGAGATCACCACCTCGTGCGCGCCGAGCCTCAGGGCGTCGGCGGCCTTGCCGGGCGACGTCGTGAACAGCACGACGCGTGCGCCCAGCGCGCGGGCGAGCTTCACTCCCATGTGCCCCAGTCCGCCGAGGCCGACCACCCCGACCACCCTGCCTGGTCCCGCGTTCCACTGCTTCAGCGGCGACCAGGTCGTGATGCCGGCGCACAGCAGCGGCGCCACGGCTGCCAGCTGCTCCGCCGGATGACAGATCTTCAGCACGAACTTCTCGTCGACCACGATGCGATCGGAGTAGCCGCCGTAGGTGTTGCCGCCGGTGCCCTGCTCCGGTCCGTTGTAGGTTCCGGTGAATCCGTTCTCGCAGTACTGCTCCAGTCCCTCGGCGCACGAGCTGCAGGTGCGGCAGCTGTCAACCATGCAGCCAACGCCGACGTTGTCACCTGCCTTGAAGCGAGACACACGGGCGCCGACGCGCGCGACGCGGCCGACGATCTCGTGTCCCGGCACGCACGGATACCGCGTGCCGCCCCACTCGCTGCGGGCGGTGTGCAGGTCGGAATGGCACACGCCGCAGTACAGGATGTCGATCTGGACATCCGTGGGGCCGGGCTCGCGGCGCTCGAAGGCGAAGGGCGCGAGGGCCGAGTCGGCGGATTGCGCGGCGTAACCCCTGGATGGCACCACGGTGGTGGCCTTTCGTGAGAGGTGAGCGTTGAATTTACCGCAGCGGGGCCACAGTTCACGCTGCTAGCATGGTTCGCGCGACCCGCGCGCGTCGGGGGAGTGAAGATGGATTGGCTGGAGGGCTTGCTCGGTGGAAACGCCGTGGTCACAGGCGGCGCGGCGCTGGCGCTGTTCGGCCTGCTGGCCGTCTGGTTGCGCGAGGTTCCCGGCAAGGTGTTCGCCTGGGCCAAACACTTCTTCGTCAGCACGCTGACGGTCGACTCGCGCGACGAGCTGATGTTTCCGGCGCTGGTCGAGTACATGGACAGCCGGGATGCGCTGCGCCGGCTCAACAATTTCACCGCCCGCGCCGTCCGCCAGGGCACCAGCTACCAGAGCCTGCACGACGAGCTGCAACAGGGCGGTCGGCCGCTGACGGTACTGTCGCCGGGCGAAGGCTTTCACCTCTTCGTGCTCGACGGACGCCTGATGTGGATGAAGCGGGAGATCCAGTCCGGGCCCGCGATTTTCGAAAAGATCAGCCTGTCGACGCTCGGACGCGACAAGGCCCCGCTCGAAGCGATCGTCCAGGCGGCGATGGAGCACCGGATCGCGCGGGAACTCAACCGCATCGCCGTCTACATGCCGAGCCCGTACAACAACGAGTGGATGCGCGCGCGCCTGGGCAACAACCGCAAGCTGGACTCGGTCGTGCTGAAGGCCGGGCAGAAGGAGTCGATCGTCGCCGACCTGCACCGGTTCTTCGCTTCCCACGAGCGCTACGAAGCGCTCGGCATCCCGTGGCGCCGTGGCTACCTGCTGTACGGGCAACCTGGCACGGGCAAGACCTCCCTGGTCACGGCCCTGGCGTCCGAGCTCAAGCTCAACGTGTGCGTGCTGTCGCTCGCCTCGCCGACTGTCAACGACGAGAAGATCGCGAACCTGCTGTCTTCCGTTCCCCAGCGCTCGGTGATCCTGATCGAGGACGTCGATGCGTTCTTCCGGCAGCGCGACAAGGCGGACACGGGCGTCAAGGTGTCGTATTCCGGCTTCATCAACGCGCTCGACGGCGTAGCCGCCCACGAAGGATCGGTCGTCTTCCTGACGACCAACCATCCCGAGCTGATCGACGAGGCGGCCATCCGCTCGGGCCGGGTCGACTTCCGCATGGAACTCGGGCTGTGCGACGCCAGCCAGCTCGAACGCATGTTCCTGAAGTTCTTCGACGACGCGTCCGCGGCAGCCCGGTTCGCCAGCGAAGTCGCTCCCGAGCGCTGGTCCCCGGCGCAGGTACAGGAGCGGCTGCTGAAGGCCGAGTCGGTCGACGAGGCCCTGCGCCTGTTCGGCGACCCATCGCCGGCGGTGGCGCGCGCCGCCTGACCGCGACCATCCCTTCTACACTGTCGACTTCCGCTTCGTGATCGAAAGCAGACGACGATGAAAACGCTGCGCATCGCGCTGATCCCGGGCGACGGCATCGGCAAGGAAGTGGTACCCGCCGGGCGGCAGGTGCTCGAGGCGCTTGCCGCCGGGAACCCGGGCCTTGAGTTCGAGTTCACCGACTTCGACTGGGGCGGCGACTACTACCGGCGGCACGGCGCGATGATGCCGACCGACGGACTCGATGCGCTGCGCGACAAGGATGCGATCCTGTTCGGCTCGGCCGGCGACCCGCATATCCCCGACCACATCACGCTGTGGGGCCTGCGCCTGAAGATCTGCCAGGGGTTCGACCAGTACGCCAATGTGCGGCCGACACGCATCCTGCCGGGCATCGACGCGCCGCTGAAGCGCTGCGCGCCGGCCGACCTCGACTGGGTGATCGTGCGCGAAAACACCGAGGGCGAGTACGCCGGCGTCGGCGGGCGCGCGCACCAGGGCCATCCGATCGAGGTGGCGACCGACGTGTCGATGATGACGCGCGCCGGGGTGGAACGGATCATGCGCTACGCGTTCCGCCTCGCGCAGGCGCGCCCGCGCAAGCTGCTCACCGTCGTGACGAAGTCGAACGCGCAGCGCCACGCCATGGTGATGTGGGACGAGATCGCGGCGCAGATCGCGCGCGAATTCCCCGACGTGCGGTGGGACAAGGAGCTCGTCGACGCGGCGACCGCGCGCATGGTGAACCGGCCGGCATCGCTCGACACGATCGTGGCGACCAACCTGCACGCCGACATCCTGAGCGATCTCGCCGCCGCGCTGGCCGGCAGCCTCGGCATCGCGCCCACCGGAAACATCGATCCGGAACGGCGCTACCCGTCGATGTTCGAGCCGATCCACGGTTCGGCGTTCGACATCATGGGCCAGGGCCT
>JAOUJD010000377.1 GCA_029883565.1 Burkholderiaceae bacterium | reverse complement strand
CTGGCCGGCGCCGGCCCGGCGCGGGCCGAGCGCTGGCACGGAACCGTGGTCGGCGTCGCCGACGGCGACACGCTGACGCTGCTCGATGCGAGCAAGACCCAGCACCGCATCCGCCTCGACGGCATCGACGCCCCCGAGCGCACCCAGGCGTACGGACAGCGCTCGCGCCAGTCGCTGGCGTCACTCGCACACGGCCGCGCAGCGGTCGCGGACTGCCCGAAGACGGACCGGTACGGACGCGCCGTATGCCGGGTCACGGTCAACGGCGTCGACGTCGGCCTGGAGCAGGTCCGGCGCGGCCTCGCGTGGCACTACGTGCGCTACGCGCACGAACAAACGCCGGATGCGCGGGCCGAGTACTCCCGTGCCGAGCAGCAGGCGCGCAGCGACCGCTCCGGCCTGTGGTCGGCGCCCAGTCCCACGCCTCCCTGGGACTACCGGCGCGCGGCGCGCGGCGGCTGATCGCGCGCGGCGGCGCCGTCAGACGCGTCCGACGATCTGCGCGGTCGCGATCAGTTCCTCGAGCAGCGCCATCGACGCGCGCCCGGATGCCGCGAAGGGATCGAGGACGGGCCGGTCGGAATACTTCAGCAGCACGGACGGATTCACCTTCGCAAGGTTGACCTGGCCCATGGTCCAGCCCGCGAACTTGCGCTCCGGCACTTCCTCGTAGTGCAGCAGCGCGATGTCGCGGTGACGCGTGTCGCGCACGATCGTGTTGTAGAGGGTGTTGACCGCGTCGCGCCCGCCCTCGAGCACCTGCATGTAGACGTCGCCGCCGTGGCACAGCACGCCGGTGATGCCGAGTTCCGGATTGTGCTTGCGCGACGATTTCAGGATCGCATCGATGATGTCTTGCGTCACCTCGGCGGCGGCGCGGCTGGCGTACAGCAGGCGGACGAGCATGGGTCCTTCTCCGTTGGCAGGCGTTCTAGCGCTTGAGAAGCGAGAGGAACTCGCGGCGCAGGTTCGAGTCCTTCAGGAACGAGCCGCGCATCACGCTGTTGATCATCTTCGAATCCGTGTCCTTGACGCCGCGCCACTGCATGCAGAAGTGGTCCGCTTCCATCACGATCGCGAGCCCGTCCGGCTGCATCGTCTCCTGCAGCAGGTCGGCGAGGTGCGTCACCGCCTCCTCCTGGATCTGCGGCCGGCTCATCACCCAGTCGGTCAGGCGCACGTACTTCGACAGCCCGATCAGGTTCGAATGCTCGTTGGGCAGCACGCCGATCCACACCTTGCCGAGGATCGGGCACAGGTGGTGCGAGCACGCGCTGCGCACGGTGATCGGCCCGACGATCATCAACTCGTTCAGGCGCTCGACGTTCGGAAACTCGGTGATCGGCGGTCGCTGGTCGTAGCGGCCGCGGAACACCTCGGTCAGGTACATCTTCGCGACCCGGCGCGCCGTTTCGCGCGTGTTGTGGTCGCTGTCGGTGTCGATCACGAGGCTGTTCAGCACGCCGAGCATCTTGCCCTCGACTTCCGCCTGCAGCGCCTCCATTTCGCCCGGCGCGATGTGGTCGGCGATCGAGTCGTTGGCGTGGAAGCGCTGGCGCGCGCGCTGCAGCCGCTCGCGGATGCGCTCGGAGACCGGTACGCCGGGATCGCTCTCGGCAGGTGGGGACGGCTTGGGCTGTTTCATGGGACGGCGCTGGGGCAGGCGGGAACTGTGATGCTAGCCCGGAACGGGCCCGCGGGCTCTGGCGTCAGCGCAAACCCGGTCTAGGTGTTTCGACGGACGCCTGCCCACGGGGGCGCGGTCCGGCGCACCGGATCAGTCCGGCGGGATCGCGCCCTTGCGCTCGACGATCAGGCGGTACTGCTCCGGCTCCCGGTGCCGCGCGAAATTGAAGGTCGTCGTCTTGTACGAGGTGCACAGGTCCAGGTCACAGCGTCCGATCGCCAGCTCGTCGCCTGTCGTGGTGCAGGCGGCGACGATCTCGCCGCTCGGCGCAACGATGATCGAGTTGCCGATCTGCTCCACGCCCTCTTCGTTGCCCGCCTTCGCGACGCCGACGACCCACGTGCCGTTCTGGTAGGCGCCGGACTGCATCACCAGCTCATTGTGGAAGTGCGACAGCGCGTCGTGCTCGGGCGCAGGGGGGTTGTGCACCGGCGTGTTGTAGCCGAGCAGCACCATCTCGACGCCCTGCAGCCCCATCACGCGATAGGTTTCC
>JAOUJD010000376.1 GCA_029883565.1 Burkholderiaceae bacterium | reverse complement strand
TTTCCCGTGCGGCACGGCCGAGGAACGAGATAGGGCCTGGGCCCGAGCAACCAAAGCTCAGTCGGCGCGCGTCGTGACGCCGCTTGCGAACCGCGTGTAGTCGTCGAACTGCCGCGTCACCTGGCCGGGCGTCGGGTCGCGCCCGGCTTCGTCGCGACGGTCGAACACCATGTCGGCCCCGACCTGCATGCGTATCCAGCGCGGGTAGGCGTACATGAAGCCGGAAAGGTGATCGATCAACATGAACGAGGAGCCGCCGGGCAGCAGCATCTGCGCTGGCACCATGCCGTCGGCCCGTGGCACCAGCACGGCACGTGCGAGCGGACGCCGGTCGCCACGGCACTCGACCAGCAAGGGCAGCGACGAGCGGCGCACGGCGAGGTCGAACATCGGCGTGTCGCCGACGTACTGGCCGGCGGCGTTGGAAACACGGCAGCTCATGCCTTCGATGACATTGCCCTGCTTGTCCACCGTCTGGATGCTGATCGGCTGAGTCGCATTCCCGGTCACGGTTGCGCAGCCGCTCCCGAGCAGGGCGGCGTAGCAGATCGCGAAGCAGCGCAAGAGGGTGTTTGTCATCGGGCCGAACAACCGGAGGCGAGGCAAACCGTAGCCGGCGCCCGTGGCCGGCGCAGTCCGGCAAACGGACTAGCGCCGCGCGAACGCGGGACCGCGCAGTTGCACCGCGACGCCGCTGGCGAGCAGGGCGTCGATCTCCGGGGCGGTCATCCCCGCGCTGGCGAGAACCTCGATCGTGTGCTCGCCGATGCCGGGCGGGTCCAGTCGCTTCGGCAGCCGGCCTCCCTGCCAGGCCAGTGGCAGCAGCGGTGCGACGGCCTGCCGTCCGTCGGGAAGTCGGACCGGCGCCAGTCCGCCCGAGCCAAGCAGATGCGGATCGTGCAGCAAGTCCTCCGGTCGCGTGATGGGGGCCCAGGGCAGTCCGGCGCCCGTCGCCAGTTCGATCAGTTCGTTCGAGGTGCGACGCTGCAGCTCGTCGCGCACCTGCGGCAGCAACCAGGACCGCTCCGCGACCCGCATCGGATTCGTGGCCAGGCGCGCGTCGGCCGACCAGTCGGCGCGGGCGAGCGCTGCGCAGAAGGATCGCCACTGGGTGTCGGTGACGACGCCAAGGAAGATCTGCGTGCCGTCGGAAGCGCTGAAGACGTCGTAGATGCCCCAGGCTGCCACGCGAGCGGGCATCGGAGCGGCGGGCTGGCCGGTCACCGCGAACTGAAGCATGTGCTGCGCCATCAGCAAAACGCAGTTCTCGAACAGTCCGCTGTCGATCCGGCCGCCGGTGCCCGTTCGTGCACGCTCGCTCAGCGCAGCGAGCGCGCCGATGGCGCCGAACATGCCGCCCATGATGTCGTTGACCGACGATCCGGCGCGCAGCGGGCGTCCCGGAGGGCCGGTCATGTAGGCAAGCCCAGCCATCATCTGCACGACTTCATCGAGCGCCGTGCGCTCCTGATAAGGACCCGCGAGGAATCCCTTGTGCGACACATAGATCAGTTCGGGCCGGAGCCGCTTCAGGTCTTCGTAGCCCAGGCCGAGGCTTTCCATCGCGCCGGGGCGGAAGTTCTCGGTCACGATGTCCGCGGTCGCAATGAGCTTCAGCGCGGCGGACCGGCCGGCCGGATCCGTCACGTCGAGCGCGAGGCTCTTCTTGTTCCGATTGAGCGCCGGGAAGAAGCCCGCGCCCGAGCCGGTGAGCCGCCGCGTGTTGTCGCCGACGACCGGCTCGACCTTGATCACTTCGGCGCCAAGGTCGGCCAGCACCAGTCCGCAGGTCGGGCCCATCACCATGTGAACGAACTCGACGACGCGAATGCCGTCGAGGGGGAGCCTGGTTGCGCTCACGGGCTTACCTCGGGTGAGGTAGGCAGCGGGCGCGCCTGATTCGCGTCAAACCCGGAGCGGATTCCGCTTCGTACCGTTGTGCGTCGTGTCCGTCGAGTCGCCATGCCCGCTGCCCTGTTGGTCTTTCCGTCGCTCGCCGCCGCGCTGCTCGCGGCGCACTTCTATCGCGCTGGCCAGGCGGCCCTGGCAGCTCTGTCCGTTGCGGCGCTGCTGCTGCTTGCCGTGCCGCGCGCCTGGGCCGCACGCGCACTTCAGGCCGCACTGCTGCTCGGCGCCTTCGAGTGGCTGCGCACCTTGTTCGTGTTCGCGTCGGCGCGGGCGTC
>JAOUJD010000111.1 GCA_029883565.1 Burkholderiaceae bacterium | reverse complement strand
CACGACTGGACGGGTTCCACGGCGGCCAGTCAGCGATCATCGAGCTTGCCTTCAGCACGCGGTCGCCCTCGCGCGTGGCACAGCTTGCAACCACGTCACCGGCCGAGCGCAGCAGCCGCTCGATCGTGGCGCGCGCCCGTTGCAGTTCCTTCTCGACCAGCGCGCCCGGCATGCGCCTGTCGCGCTGCAGCTCCAGCGGCAGCAGCGGGTGCGCGCGCGCGACCGGCGGCCAGGATTCCGAGGTCAGTCCCATCAACCACAGGTGATCGAACGCGAGGCCCGCTGTCTCGAGCAGGCCCAGCACGCGGACCGGCGGATCGCCTCCTTCCGGTTGAAACACCGCCGAGGCCGCCAGACGCCCGAGGCGCCGCACGGCGTCGCGCAGGTCCGCCGTCCCCCGCACCCGCTCCAGCGCTGCGAATTCCCCCATCAGTTCGTGCCACCGCACGAGCGCCTGGTACACGTCGGAGTCGAGCGGCTCCGGGCCTGGAAAGCCGACGCTGCGAAGTGCGTCCGCGAGCAGTGCCGTCCACTCGGACAGCCGACGTGCGCCGGTACCCGTTCTCAGCCGCCAGGCATGCAGGGCCTCGAGGGGTGCGCGCAGGCGGGACGCGGGGTCATCCACGGCGGCACGCGCGGCGATCAGCAGGTCCGACAGCGAGCTGGATCGGCCGGAGCGCCTGCGCCAGTCGGCATCGAATCGATCCCGCAACGAGGATGGCCCGAGATCGAGGTAGGGCGAGCGCAGCAGGGTGCTCGCTTCGGCGAACGGGACGTCTCCGGACGCGATGCGAAGCACGAGCAGCGCGGTCGCGACGACCGGCACATCGGCCAGAGACCGGCCCAGTGAAACCGAGTACGGACGAACCCGGTCCGGCGGCGCGAGCAGCGCGTCGGGTTCCAGCGCGGCATCCAGCGCCCGCGTGATCGCTCGTCGACGTGCGGCCAGGTCCGGAACGACGATCCCGATGCGGGCGCCCGGGTCGGCGCGGAGGTGTTGCGCGACCCAGTCGGCCATCCGCTCGACCTCGTCGCGCGCGTCGCCGAGCTCGGCGCGGGCACGGCGGCCCCGTTCACTTCCTTCCTCCAGGGATCCGCATAGGGTCCCGTGCGCCTCGAGCGCCTTGAGCAACGCGGACTGCTGCGGCGTGAACTCATCGAAGCCCGCCAGTACGATCTCGCCCGGCCCCCTCAGGTCGCCCCGCTCAAGCAGTGCGCGGACTGCATCGGGCAGGCGCGCGTGATCGATCGCGCCGATTGTCTCGACGCGCCGTTCGTAGGCGGATGCCCAGCTCGCGAACGCCCGCGTGTCTTCCGTCAATGCGTAATGCCGCACGCGGTCCGCGATCTGCCACTGATGAGCCAGGGCCCAGGCCTCGGCGGCGAGATCCGCGGCGGCCGAACTCGAGGCGAGGGGGACGTCGCTGTCTTCGACCACCGCCTCCCAGAGCGCGGTCTCCTGCGCACCCGACAACGGCGCCCGCACTCCGGTCAGGTCGGGCTCGTGCTGGGCGTCCTCGTACAGAGCGGCCACGAACGCGGCGAACGGCAGGATCTCGGGAGTAACCCAGACCCGAAGCCCGCGGCCCACGCACCAGTGGTCGAACTCCTGGCCGAGGGTGCGGGCGAGCCGTCGGGTCGACGTGACGACAACGAGCCGGTCCGGGCCGGCACGGGCGAGACGCTCGAACAGTGGGAGACGGGACACGGGCAATGACGGGAAATGAAGGATTGTAGGGATGCAACAGGCTCGTTACGCGAGCCTTCCCATCCCGGTTGGAAGTGCTACCATTTGCAAAACGGTGCGCGCCGTACGGTCTTTCCAGCAGTGCGCCACCGCCCTCCCCGGACCCAGTTCCCTGTTTCTTCCCGATGCCAATGCACGCCGTCGGCGGCGTGCGGAAGGACGCAAAAAATGAGCGATATCAAGTACATCAGCGACGCCTCCTTCGAGCAGGACGTGCTGAAATCCGATGGCCCCGTGCTGGTCGACTACTGGGCCGAGTGGTGCGGTCCGTGCAAGATGATCGCGCCCATCCTCGACGAAGTCTCCAGGGAGTACGACGGCAAGGTGACGATCGCCAAGCTCAACGTCGATGAGAACCAGGCGACGCCGGCCAAGTTCGGCATCCGGGGCATTCCGACGCTGATGCTGTTCAAGAACGGCGCAGTCGTGGGCACCAAGGTCGGCGCCCTCTCGAAGTCCCAGCTCACGGCATTCATCGACAGCAACATCTGATTCAGGGGCCGGGCGATACCGCCCGGCCCTGTTCCCCGCGGGCGCGCGCCCGGCTCGTCGGACCCCGCACAGCGCGCCCCACCCTCTTCCGGCAGATCACGACACCTTATGCACCTTTCAGAACTCAAAGCACTGCACGTCTCCCAGTTGCTGGAGATGGCGACCGGCCTCGAAATCGACAACGCGAACCGGATGCGCAAGCAGGAACTGATGTTTGCGATCCTGAAGAAACGCGCCAAGGGCGGCGAGCAGATCTTCGGCGACGGCACGCTCGAGGTGCTGCCGGATGGTTTCGGGTTCCTGCGTTCGCCCGAGACGTCGTATCTCGCAAGCACCGACGACATCTACATCTCGCCGTCCCAGATCCGGCGCTTCAACCTGCACACCGGGGACTCGATCGAGGGCGAGGTGCGAACCCCGAAGGACGGCGAGCGTTACTTCGCGCTGGTGAAGGTCGACAAGGTCAACGGCCAGCCGCCCGAATCGACCAAGCACCGCATCCTGTTCGAGAACCTCACGCCGCTGTTCCCGGACAAGCCGCTGATCCTCGAGCGCGACATGCGCGGCGACGAGAACCTGACGGGTCGCCTGGTCGACCTGATCGCGCCGATCGGCAAGGGCCAGCGCGGCCTCCTGGTGGCGAGCCCGAAGTCGGGCAAGACGGTGCTGATGCAGCACATGGCACACGCCATCGCCGCCAATCACCCGGACGTGGTCCTGATCGTCCTGCTGATCGACGAGCGACCGGAAGAGGTCACGGAAATGCAGCGCTCGGTGCGGGGCGAAGTCGTGGCGTCGACCTTCGACGAGCCGGCCACGCGCCACGTCCAGGTCGCGGAAATGGTGATCGAGAAGGCGAAGCGCCTGGCCGAAAGCAAGAAGGACGTCGTGATCCTGCTCGACTCGATCACCCGCCTCGCGCGCGCCTACAACACCGTCGTGCCGGCCTCCGGCAAGGTGCTGACGGGCGGCGTGGACGCCAATGCCCTGCAGCGGCCCAAACGCTTCTTCGGGGCGGCGCGCAACATCGAGGAAGGCGGCTCCCTGACCATCATTGCCACCGCCCTCATCGACACCGGCTCGCGCATGGACGATGTGATCTACGAGGAGTTCAAGGGCACCGGCAACATGGAAATCCACATGGAGCGCCGCTTGGCCGAGAAGCGCGTCTACCCGGCGCTCAACGTCAATCGCTCCGGCACGCGCCGCGAGGAACTGCTGCTGAAGCCGGAAATCCTCCAGAAGGTCTGGATCCTGCGCAAGCTGCTGTACGGCATGGACGAGATCGAAGCGATGGAATTCCTGCTCGACAAGATGAAGGCCACGAAGAACAACGCCGAGTTCTTCGACATGATGCGGCGCGGAGGCTAGCGCGCCGGGTGCAAGCCGGCCCACCGCGCCCGACCGACCGGCTCGCGACGCGGGCCGTGCGGGAAGCCGTCCGACCCTTTATGTTTCAAGGGCTTGCGAAAACCCTGCGGGTTGCCCGCGTGCGCGAAATCCCGGATAATGTGCGGTTCCCGAAAAACGGGACCGTGATCGAGGCAGACACACTGGGGCTTGCCCAGTCGCCCCTCGATCGGGCGGCCCACACCGATTCAGCGAGCAGACAATGAAACAAGGCATCCACCCCGACTACCGCGAAGTCGTTTTCCAGGACATGCAGAACGACTTCAAGTTCATCACCCGCTCCACGCTGCAGAGCAAGGAGACGATCGAACTGGACGGCAAGACGTACCCGCTGTTCAAGCTCGACACGTCCTCGGAGTCGCACCCCTTCTATACGGGAGCGCAGACGCGCATCGTCGAAACCGGGCGGGTGGAGAAATTCCGCCAGAAGTTCGCCGCCAAGACCGAGGCCGTCAACGCCGCGGCCGCCGAGGCGACCGCCGCGAAAGCGCGTCGCAAGTAAGCGTGGAAGGTCGCTCCGCGAACGACAAAGGCAGCTTCGGCTGCCTTTTTTGTTTCAAGCGTCTATAAGGCTCCCGTGAGTTTCGAACATCGTCCTTCGCCGGCGCGGGTCACGGAGGCGGCTGCCGCCAAGTTGCCGCGCTGGATGCTGCTGGCGCTGCTCGTGGCGTACGTGGTGCCCGGGCTGTTCGGCCGGGACCCATGGAGTCTCGAGGATGCGTCCGCGTTCGGCGTGATGTGGACGATGGCGCAGGGCGGAGTCACCGAGTGGTTGATGCCTGGCGTGGTCGGCCAGCCGCTTCCCGAAGAGGGTCCGCTGCCATTCTGGGTGGGCGCGCTGCTGATCCGCGCATTCGGGTGGCTGCTCGGTGCCGTCGATGCCGCGCGCCTGACATCCGTTCTGTGGTTCGCTCTGGCCACGTCGAGCCTGTGGTACGCGACTTACCGGCTGGCGCGGCGGGCCGAAGCCCAGCCCGTGGCGCTCGCGTTCGGTGGCGAGGCGAGCCCGCGCGACTACGGCCGCATGCTGGCGGATGTCGCGGTGCTGCTGATGATGGCGACGTTCGGAATCGTCGTGCGCATGCACGAAACGATCGCGGAAACGGCCCTGTTCGCCTGGGTCAGCGCCCTGCTGCTCGCCCTGACGATCGCGCTGGACGACGAGTGGAAAGGCACGCTCGCAGCCGGGCTCGCACTCGCCGCTGCTGCCTTGACGCGCGGCTGGCTATCGGCCGGCCTGCTGACGATCGCCAGCGCCGTGTTCCTGTCCTGCCACGGAACGCAACGGGCCCCACGCGTCGCCGCCATGCTCGCGATCGCCGTCGGCGGCGCCGCGCTCTGGCCGATCGCGATGCACCTGTTCGCGCCGGGCGCCCCGGACTACTTCGCTGCGCTCGTCGGCTGGAACAACGCGGAACTGCGCGGTCCCAGCGTCGACAGCCTCCTGTGGCTCCTGCGAAACGCCGGTTGGTACACGTGGCCCCTGTGGCCGTTTGCGCTGTGGACCCTGTACTCGTGGCGCGGTTTCGTGCGAAGACCGCACGTGCTCCTGCCGCTGCTGATTGCGGCAGCGGGGATAGTGAATCTGCTGCTCGCCAGCTCGCCGAGCGACAGGGAATTGATCGGGGCGATCCCGGCGCTGGTGATACTCGCCGCCTTCAGCGTTTCCACGCTCAGGCGCGCCGCGGACAACGCGATCGACTGGTTCTCGATCGCCTTGTTCAGCTTCGTACTGCTCGGCTCCTGGCTCTACTTCATCGCCTGGAACACGGGAGTGCCGCCGAAGATGGCGGCGTCGGTCGCACGCATAGTGCCGGGGCTCGCTCCGGAGCTGCATCCGGTCGCGATCCTGCTCGGACTCGGGGCGACCGTCGCCTGGTCGACGCTCGCCGTGTGGCGTGCACGCGTCCGGCCGCCGATGCTGTGGCGGGGGCCGGCCCTCGCCGCCGGCGGCCTGACGACGATGTGGATACTCGTGGCAACCGTGTACGGCGATGCCGTCGAGTACAACCGGGGCATGGTGCCGGCGGCCGAGGTGCTCGGCCAGCAGGTGCGGCGGCTGGGCGGAGAGAGTGCTTGCGTACAGGCCCACCAGTTACCCATCGGCATGCGCGCGATGCTCGCCTTCCATGGCCGCATCCTGTTCGGCAACACTGCCGAAGGCAGCGAACCCTGCCCCATCGTCATCCAACGGGACAGCGAACGCTCGCAGCTCGACGACGCGCCTCCGCTCGGGAACTGGCAGCTGGCCTACGAAACGACGCGGCGCGCGCGTTACGACGAGGTATTCCGCATCTGGGTACGACGGCCGTAGCGCGGCGACACGATTCCGAGGTCCATGGCTGATTCCGAAGCGCCACGCGCGCCCGATGCATCGTCCGGCGCGCTGCTGAAGCTCGCGTGGCCGCTGTTCATCGCGAACCTCGCGGTCGTCGGCAACGGCACGATCGACGCGATCATGGCGGGTCGGCTCTCCGCAGCCGATCTCGCCGCCGTGGCGATCGGGTCGAGCATCTATATCACCGTCTACATCGGCTTCATGGGGGTGCTGCAGGCTCTGTCGCCGATCGCCGGCCATCACTTCGGGGCGCATCGCTGGCGTGCCATCGGCGACGACGTCCAGCAGGCCTTGTGGCTTTCCGTGTTGCTGACCATTGCCGGGCTGCCGTGGGTCCTCGCGACCGATCTCTGGGTGCGGTTCGCAAGGGTGGACGGCGAGGTGGGCCGCGTCGCCACCCTCTACCTGCAGGCCATTGCCTTCGGTCTTCCCGCGGCGCTTGCCACGCGCGTATTCGTCGCGCTGAACGCTGCCGTGTCCCGGCCGAAAGTCACGATGGCGATCAACCTCGCCGCGCTCGGCCTGAAGATTCCCTTGAACGTCGTCTTCATGCAGGGTGCCGGACCGATCCCGGCCCTCGGAGGTGCCGGTGCCGGTGCGGCCACGGCCGTGCTCGCCTGGCTGATGCTTGCACTCAGCTTCGCCGTATGGCGCCTCGACCCGTTCTACGCACGCTTCCGCAGTGGCGACATACACGGGCCACGCTGGGCGAGCCTGCGCGCGCAGTTGAAGCTTGGCGTGCCGATCGGACTGTCCACGATGTTCGAGGTGACGTCGTTCACCTTCATGGCGGTCCTGATCGCACGGCTCGGCGCAGCGGCGGTAGCAGGACACCAGATCGTCGCCAACCTCGTCGCCATCCTGTTCATGCTGCCGCTCTCGCTGGGGATCGCGACCAGTGTTCTCGTGGCGCAGTCGCTTGGCGCCGGGGCTCCCCGGGTCGCCCGCCGAGCGGCGCTGCGCGGCTTTCGCGTGGCAATGGCGATCGCGGCCGCGGCCGCACTCGCTCTCTGGCTGCTGCGCGATCCGATCGTGCGCCTATACACCGTCGACCCGGCCGTGGCCGCGGTCGCGCTGTCTCTGCTCGGTCTCGCCGCGACCTTTCACCTTTTCGATGCTGCACAGGGCGTCGCGGGATTCGTGCTGCGCGGCTACAAGAGCACATTCTGGCCGATGGTGATCTATGGCGTGGCCCTGTGGGGCATCGGCCTGGGCGGCGGATACTGGATCGGGCTTCACACGACACCTTTGGGACCGGCGCGCGGGCCGCTCGGATTCTGGGAAGCGGCGACGGTCGCCCTGGCCCTCGCGGCGATCACGCTCTGCGCCCTCGCCGCCGCGGTCTCGCGCAGGCGCAGCGGCCGGGAGTAAAAAAAAGGCCGGGAGACCCGGCCTCTTGCCTTGCGAAGCTCGCGCTCAGGAGGCGCGTGCCTGCAGCGCCGCGATACGCTGCTCGATCGGCGGATGGCTGGAGAACAGCGCCATCATCCCGCTCGACCTGCTGTTGATGCCGAAAGTCTTCACCTGCTGCGGCAACTCGCCCGGCTCCAGGCCACCCAGGCGCGCCAGCGCGTTGATCATCGGCCTGTTCGAGCCCATCAGCTGGACGGCGCCGGCGTCGGCCCGGAATTCGCGTCGCCGCGAGAACCAGGCAACGACGATGGCTGCCAGGAAGCCGAGCGCGATGTCGAGGACGATCGTCGTCAGGTAGTAGCCGATCCCGGGCGCATCGCTTTCGTTGCGCAGAACGATGCGGTCGACCACATAGCCGATCACGCGGGACACGAACACGACGAAGGTGTTCATCACACCCTGCAGCAGCGTCATCGTCACCATGTCGCCATTGGCGACGTGCGCGATCTCGTGCCCGAGCACCGCCTCGACCTCTTCCTTGCTCATGGTCTGCAGCAGCCCGGTCGAGACGGCGACCAGCGCCGAGTTCTTGAACGCTCCCGTCGCGAAGGCGTTGGGATCCCCCTCGAAGATCGCCACCTCCGGCATGCCGATGCCCGCCTTGTCGGCGTGCCGCCGCACGGTTTCGACCAGCCACGATTCCATCGCGTTCGCAGGCTGACGGATCACCTGCGCACCCGTGGTCCACTTCGCCATGGGCTTGGACATCAGCAGCGAGATGAAGGCGCCCGTGAAACCGACGACGAGCGAGAAGATGGCCAGGCTGCCGATGTCCAGCGAACGACCGCCCAGGTTGAATCTGATACCGAACACGGACGACAGCACTGTCAGGGTCACCACCAGCACCGCCATGATCGCAAGGTTCGTCAGAACGAACAGAGCGATACGTTTCATAGAGTCTCCAAAAAGAATGAGGGGAAATCGAGCGGCGCCAGTCTATCCAACGGTCGCCGGTCCAACCATCCACGTTTGTCCGAAACGCTACATCAGCGGTCTCCAGGGGTTTTTTCTCTTTGAATCATGCACTTGGACAGACTTGCCGCAAACTGGTTCGCATATGGAGGCAAACGGCGACAGCTCAAGCCCTGACGGTACTAACCCGGGCGCTACAGGGGCCACCGCGCGGCAC
>JAOUJD010000110.1 GCA_029883565.1 Burkholderiaceae bacterium | reverse complement strand
GTTCGGTCCGGCGTCCCACAAGCCCCAGAGAAGCGGCGACAGGCCGGCGGCCGAAGGTGCGCGAGATTACACTTGAACAGGACAGATTTGGTTTTGTCGTCTCCCGCGCGCTTGCTCCGGCGCAAGCTTCGACGCTCCCGATGCCCGTGCTGTATGCACGCCGGGCAGCGGCCGGTGCCTTCACGCGCCTCTTCCCGGGTCCTTCCGCCGCCGCCGGCACGGTGCTGCCGACTTTCCTTGTCGTCAGCCTGCTTGCGCGCATCGGCCTCGCGCTCTTCAGCGGTGAAACCATCGAGTTCCTGCTCTGGCGCATGGCGGGCTGGCTCGGCCTCGGCTTGCTTGCCGCGGCCTGTGGCGCGCTTCTGCGCCGACCGCGATGCGCTGCGGGCGGCGGTCGCTGGCGATGGCGTTCTACGTGGCGGCCGCAGTCTCCTGTTCGCCTTCGTGCCGGCCGAGTGGAAGGAGTTCAGCGACAGCGTGCAGTCGCAACAACTGGCCGGCAATGGCATCCGGGAGTCATTCCGCGCGTTCAACACGAACGAGATCGACTACGACCGCGTCTACCTGACGCTGGCGCCGGAGCGTGCCTTTCAGGAACTGCGCGATGAATTCGTCGAGGCCGGGCCGGTCCAGTTCACCGGGCATTCCGCGCGGCAAGACCGACCTGCCGCTCGAACGCTTCCACATTCCGATGCTGATCCATGCGCCGAAGCGTATCCAGCCTGCGCGCATCGAGACGATCGCGTCGCAGATCGACGTGGCGCCAACCATCCTCGGCCTGCTTGACTTCGAGCACACCTCGCGCTTATTCGGCCAGAACATCCTGACCGAAGGCCGGGCGCACCAGCGCGCGGTGATGGCGAACTACCAGACGGTGGGCTACTGCGAGAACGGCATGCTGGTCGAACTGCGTCCGCAGCGCCGGGTGCGCGTGATCGACGCCGCGGGCGGCAGGGAGCTGCCGCCGAGCGACCAGACGCGTCACTTCACCGAGGATGCCATCGGCTACTGCCAGGGCGCCAGCGACGCGCTCAAGGACGGGACTTTGCGCAGGCCCGGGCGCCTCATCCCGAAGGCGGTTCACTAGGAATCCCCCGATCCGGTAATCTGCGCGGCCTTCCGCTATCCGCTTCCCGGCTCCTCCCAATGGCTCAGTACGTCTATTCGATGATCCGCGTGGGCAAGGTCGTCCCGCCCAAGCGCGAGATTCTCAAGAACATTTCGCTGTCGTTCTTCCCCGGCGCCAAGATCGGCGTGCTGGGACTGAACGGCTCCGGCAAGTCGACCCTGCTGCGCATCATGGCGGGTCTCGACAAGGAGATCGAAGGCGAGGCGGTGCCGATGCCCGGCATCAAGATCGGCTTCCTGCCGCAGGAGCCGCAGCTCGATCCCGCGAAGACCGTGCGGGACGAGGTCGAGGGCGGACTGGGGAGCGTTCTCGAAGCCAAGCAGAGGCTCGAGGAGATCTACGCGGCCTACGCCGAGCCTGACGCCGATTTCGACCAGCTCTCGGCCGAGCAGGCCAAGTACGAGGCGATCCTGGCCACGACCGGCAGCGACACCGAGCACCAGATGGAAATCGCGGCTGACGCGCTGCGCCTGCCGCCGTGGGAGGCGAGCATTGCGTCGCTGTCGGGCGGCGAGAAGCGCCGGGTCGCTCTCTGCAAGCTGCTGCTGTCCAGGCCGGACATGCTGCTGCTCGACGAGCCGACCAACCACCTCGATGCGGAAAGCGTGGACTGGCTCGAGCAGTTCCTGCAGCGCTTCCCGGGGACCGTGGTCGCGGTCACGCACGATCGCTACTTCCTCGACAATGCGGCCGAGTGGATCCTCGAGCTCGACCGCGGGCAGGGCATCCCGTGGAAGGGCAACTACAGCTCATGGCTGCTGCAGAAGGAGGAGCGGCTGGAGCGCGAGGCCAAGGGCGAGGCGGCCCGCATCAAGACGATGAAGTCCGAGCTCGAGTGGGTGCGGCAGAATGCCAAGGGGCGGCAGGCCAAGAGCAAGGCCCGCCTTGCGCGCTTCGACGAGCTGTCCTCGTTCGAATACCAGCAGCGCAACGAGACGCAGGAGATCTTCATTCCGGTCGCCGAGCGACTCGGCAACCAGGTCATCGAGTTCAACGGCGTCTCCAAGGGGTACGGCGACCGCCTGCTGATCGACAACCTCAGCTTCTCGATCCCGCCCGGCGCCATCGTCGGCATCATCGGACCGAACGGCGCGGGCAAGTCGACGCTGTTCAGGATGATCACCGGCAAGGAGAAGCCCGACAGCGGCGAGATCGCGATCGGCCACACCGTGCAGATCGCCGCGGTGGACCAGACGCGGGACTCGCTGCCGAACGACAAGACGGTATGGGAAGCGATCTCCGGCGGACTCGACATCCTGCAGGTCGGCAAGTTCGAGATGCCGTCGCGCGCCTACCTCGGCCGCTTCAACTTCAAGGGCGCGGACCAGCAGAAGATCGTGGGCAACCTGTCGGGCGGGGAACGCGGGCGGCTCCACCTCGCGGCGACCCTGCTGAAGGGCGGAAACGTGCTGCTGCTGGACGAGCCATCGAACGACCTCGATGTGGAGACGCTGCGTGCGCTCGAGGAAGCGCTGCTGGAATTCGCCGGCAGCGTGCTCGTCATCTCGCACGACCGCTGGTTCCTCGACCGCATCGCCACCCACATCCTGTCTGCCGAAGGCGATTCGCAGTGGACCTTCTTCAACGGCAACTACCAGGAATACGAGGCTGACAAGAGGAAGCGCCTCGGCGACGAAGGCGCGCAGCCGCACCGGTTGCGCTACAAGCCGCTGACGCGCTGACCGATGTCGATCGAGCCCGCTGCGCTGTCGTACGACGCGCACGGCGCGCCGATGAGCGAGCGGTACGGCGACGTGTACGCCAGCCGCGACGGTGCGCTGGGGCAGGCGCGTCACGTGTTCCTCGGCGGGACCGCCTGCGCCGACAGATGGCGCTACCGCCCGCAGTTCGTCGTCCTCGAGACGGGCTTCGGCCTCGGCGTGAACTTTCTCGCAACGTGGCAGGCATGGCGCCAGGACGGCGCACGACCGCGGCGCCTGCACTTCGTATCCGTCGAGCGGCATCCGCTTGCGGGACCGGCGCTGGTCGAGGCTGCACCGGCGGACCTCAAGGCCCTTGCAGACGAACTGGCGGGACAGTGGCCGCTGCCGCTGCCCGGGTTGCATCGCTGCGAGTTCGAGCAGGGCCGCGTCGCACTGACGCTTGCGTTCGGCGACGCGCGCACAGTGGTTCCGCAGCTGCGGCTGGGCGCCGATGCGCTGTTCCTCGACGGCTTTGCGCCCGATCGCAACCCGGAGATGTGGGAACCGGCCCTGCTGCGATCGCTGGCGCGTTTGGTCCGGGTCGATGGCCGTGTGGCGACATGGACGGCGGCACGCGGTGTTCGCGACGCCCTCGCGGCCGCCGGGTTCGAACTCGAACTCGTGCCGGGCTTCGGTCGCAAGCGACAGATGCTGGTCGGCCGTTACGCCCCGCGCTACGTGGTCCGGCGCCACGAACCGCAACCGCCTCACGAGGGCGAACGCAGCGCGATCGTCGTCGGCGCCGGCCTCGCCGGCGCTGCCTGTGCGCACGCGCTCGCCCGCCGCGACTGGCGCGTCACCGTCATCGAATCGACCCGTCCTGCGAGCGCAGCATCGGGCCTGCCGTGGGGCCTGATGCATCCGCACTTTGCGGCTGACGACAATCTGCTGGCACGCCTGACGCGGGCGGGCAGCGCCGCAACGGCCGCGGCGCTGCGCCGGGTGGCCGCGGCCGGGGACCACGCCGGAGAGGTCGTATGGCGGAAGGACGGCATGTTCCAGCAGGCCGCCGGCGCCGACGACGCCGCGCGATGGCGCGCCGCGCTCGAGCGCCAGCGATGGCCGGCGAACCATGTGCGGTGGCTCGACCGCGCGAGCGCGGGCGCCGCGCTTGGAGTGCTGCCGGCCCGGCCGGGGCTCTGGTGGCCCGATGGACTGCTCGTGTCGCCGGCCAGATGGGTCCGCGCGCTGATCGACGATCCGCGGATCGTGCTGCGAACAGCCCATGCCGGGTCGATCGATCGGCGCGCGGTCGGCTGGACAGTACTCGGCACCGATGGAACCGCTCTCTCGACGGCGCCTGTAGTGATCGTCGCGAACGCGTCGGACGCACCACGCCTGCTTGCTGCGCGCCTGTTGCCGACACAATCGGTGCCCGGGCAGGTGACCTTCCTCGAGTCGGAAGGACTCGCCGGCCTGAAGGCGGGGCTGGGCGGCGACGGCACGCTGCTGCACGCGCCGGACAGCCTGCTGGCCGTTGGCGCGACCTACGAAGCGGCCTTGGGGAAGGACTCCGTTCCCCTCGACGAGAGGATGGCCGCGCGCAGCAACCTGGCCCGTCTCGAACGGCTGCTCGCGCATCCCGTCGAGGCGCGCGCCAGCGGGCGTTTCTCGGGAGAGCGCTGCGTGGCGCGCGATCGCCTGCCCTATGGCGGCCCGGTCGCGGACGAGACGGCCGCAGTCGCGCGGGCCGACCGGATGCGAGGTGCGCACCTTGACGATCTGCCGCGCCGCAGCGGCCTGTACGCGTCGTTCGCGCTCGGTTCGCGCGGCCTCACGTTTGCGGCAGCCCTCGCGGAGTTGATCGCTGCGCACATCGAGGGTGAACCCGCGCCGCTCGAACGGGATCTGGCTGGCGCGGTGGATCCGGGCCGCGTGCTGCTGCGCAGGCTGCGCAGGGGTGCCGTCGGCGTGGTCGGCGGGTCCGTGGCCGGCTAGGCTCGAACGCTTCGCCGCCGCCCTTGCCGGCGCGCGGTTCGCCACCACCTAGGTGGCTCTGTCACAGGCAACGGAGGGTTCATGAACTTGCGTCCCGTCGTGCAAACGACGCGCGGCATCCAGACCAGCGACGGGGCGGGCGTCCGACTGCGCCGCCTGATGGGCGGCGGCGGAGCGCTGCCGTCGATCGACCCCTTCCTGCTGCTCGACTTCTTCGACAGTCCGCGCGCCCAGGACTACATCGCCGGGTTCCCCGCGCATCCGCACCGGGGATTCGAGACGGTCACCTACATGCTGGCCGGCCGCATGCGGCACCAGGACAACAAGGGCGGCGAGGGCGTCATCGAACCCGGAGGCATACAGTGGATGACCGCTGGGCGTGGCCTGGTGCACTCGGAAATGCCCGAGCAGACCGAAGGACTGATGCGCGGCTTCCAGCTATGGGTCAACCTGCCGGCCAGCCGCAAGATGACAGAGCCGGGATACCAGGAGTACCCGTCTTCGCGCATGCCGGTCGAATCGCGCGAAGGTGGCGCGCGCGTCAAGGTCATCGCCGGTTCCACTTCGCAGGGCACGGCAGGTCCGGTCACGGCCGACGCGACCGACGCGCGCTACTTCGATGTGGAACTGGCCGAGGGCGCGAGCTTCACGGAGCCCCTGCCGCGCGATCATGCAGCGTTCGTCGTCGTGCACGAGGGCCGGATGGACGTTGCCGGCCGCGAGGTACAGGGTGTCGGACTCGCCCAGCTGGGGGCGGGCGATGCAGTTCGCTTCGCCGCGGTGGGGGGGCCGGCCAGGGCCTTGCTGGTGTCCGGGCGCCCGCTGAGCGAGCCGGTGGCGTGGCACGGGCCGTTCGTGATGAACACGACTGCGGAACTGATGCAGGCGATCGACGACTACCAGGCCGGCCGGTTCTGACTTCGCCGCGGCCCGCCCTTGCCGCGCGCGCTACTCGGCGAGCGGAATCACCTTCGCGCTCTCGTAGCGCTGCGCCGCCTGGATCTTGTTCTCGATCTGCATGTAGCGCGCCGCCTTCACGCCAGGCAGCACCTTCAACGCCTCCTTGAAGTGGCGCTCGTGCAGCTTCGACTCCGTGACCTGCGCGGCCAGCACCTGCTGTGCCAGCCGCTTGGCGTTCGCATCGGTCATCGTCTTTTCGGCGGCGACATAGTCGAGCACGGCGCGCGTGTACTCCTTCTGCGGCGCGGCCAGTTCACGCTGGAACTTCTCGTAGAGCGGCCAGAATTTCTTGCCTTCTTCCGCAGTCAGGTTCATCGACTTCTCGACCACGCTCCGCTTGTCGGCCTGGACCTTCGCCAGCAGGGCCGCCGACGGCGTTTCGGCAGCAGGCTGGCCCATCACCGGAGCGGCGACGGATGCGAGGGTGGCGTAAACGAGTGCGCCGAGCAGTTTTTTCATCTTCTTGACGTGTAGGGACGAAGCAGTTGAGGGCTGAACAATAGCGAACTTTTGGGGCACGGCCCGCGGCCGCGCCGGCGCAGCCTTGTCCCTGCCGGCGCGGCGGGCCTTTCTGCCCGCGCAGGGCTACTCCTCTTCCACCTGCTTGCGCTTGCTCTGGTAGTCCGCTGCCAGTTGCTGCTGCAGCTGCGGCGGTGCCTGCTCGTAGTGCGAGAGGGCCATCGTCCAGGAGGCGCGCCCCTGCGTCATGGCCTTCAGGCGAGCCGAATACCCCTCGAGCTCGCCAAGGGGCGCCTGGCCTTCGACGACGAGCACCCCGGGCGACTGCGCGCGCGTGCCGGTGACCTGGCCGCGGCGCGATGACAGATCGCCCGCAACGTCGCCCATGAACGGCTCCGGCGCCTCGACTTCCACGTTGACGATCGGTTCCAGGACGATGGGGCGTGCCTTGGTCAGTGCGTCGAGGAAGGCCTTGCGGCCCGCCGCCACGAACGCGACCTCCTTGGAGTCGACCGGGTGGTGCTTCCCGTCGTAGACGACGACGCGCACGTCCTGCATCACGAACCCGGCGGTGGGTCCCGATGCGAGCACGGACTCCACGCCCTTCTGCACGGCCGGGATGAAGTTGTACGGAATGACGCCGCCCTTGACCTGGTCGACGAACTCGAAGCCTGCGCCGCGCGGGAGCGGTTCGATGCGCAGGTACACCTCGCCGAACTGGCCCGCGCCGCCCGTCTGCTTCTTGTGGCGCGCGTGTCCCTCGGCGTTCGCGCTGATCGTCTCGCGGTACGGGACGCGCGGCGGCCGGGTCTCGACTTCGACCTTGTACTGCTGTGCCATCCGTTCCAGCGCCGAGCGGATGTGCAGCTCGCCGAGTCCTCGCAGCACGGTCTCGTTCAGCGTCGCGTCGTGTTCCACGACGAGCGTCGGATCCTCGGCCGTCATCTTGTGCAGGACCTCGGAGATGCGCTGCTCGTCGCCACGCCGCTTCGGCTGGATGGCGACGCCGCTCATCGGGGTCGGGAACTCCAGTGGCCGCATGTGGATGTGGTCCTCGTCGTGCGAGTCGTGCAGCACGCAGTCGAACTCGATCTCGTCCACCTTCGCCACGGCGGCGATGTCGCCGGGCACAGCGCTCGCGACATCGACGGTCTTGGCGCCCTGCAGCAGCAGCAGGTGTCCGACCTTGAACGGCTTGCGCCCGCTGCCGATGAACAGCTGGGTGTCCTTGGTGATCGTTCCCTGGTGCACGCGGAACACGCCCAGCTTGCCCACGTAGGGATCGACCACGACCTTGAATACGTGCGCCAGCACGTGCCTGGTCGGGTCGGGCTGCGAACGGAATTCCTCGACCGGCTGGCCCTCGACGATCTCGCCCTTGTAGAACAGCGGCGGGTTGCCCTCGGTCGGGTTCGGCAGCAGCTTCTCGAACACCTCCAGCAACTCGACGATGCCGGCGCCGTTGCGGGCCGAGACGAAGCAGACGGGTACCAGGTGTCCTTCGCGCAGCGCGGTCTCGAACGGGGCGTGCAGCTGTTCGGGTTCGATCTCCTCGCCCTGCTCGAGGTACTTCGCCATCAGTTCCTCGTCGACCTCGATCACCTGGTCGATCAGCGCCTGGTGCGCCGCCGCCACGGACGAGAAGTCGGAGTCTCCCGACGGGTTGAAGAAGCAGTCGACGACCCGCGTTCCGTTGCCGGCGGGCAGGTTGATCGGCAGCACTTCCTTGCCGAAGGTCGTGCGCAGATCGTCAAGCAGGCGCGGCAGGTCGACGTTCTCCGCGTCTATCTTGTTGATGATCAGCAGGCGGCACAGCTTGCGTCTGGCCGCCCAGTCCATCATGCGCGACGTGATCATCTCGATCCCGGTCTGCGCGTTGACGACGATGGCCGCTGTTTCGACGGCATCGAGCGCGCCGATCGCCTGTCCGATGAAGTCGGGGAACCCGGGCGTGTCCAGCATGTGCACGCGGGTCGTCGGCAGGTCCAGGTGCAGGACCGACGTGCGCAGGGAGTGCAGGAAGTTCTTCTCCAGCGGATCGGAATCGCTGGTCGTGGTTCCCTTTTCCACGCTGCCTGCCGCCGGAATCGCGCCCACCTGCGCGAGCAGCGCTTCGGCGAGCGTGGTCTTGCCTGCACTGCCGTGGCCCAGCAGGGCCACGGTCCTGATGTTCTCCGTCGTGTAGGGCATGGTGGTGTCTCTCCTTGGGGTTCTTCTGTGCTCGGGGGGACGTTACGCCGGGTGGACGGGGCTGTCAGCGGGATACGTTGACAGACCTCAAGAACCGCGCGCCGGCCCTCTCGGACCGCTATGCTAGCCGTCGCCTTGGCCGCCATCTGGGGAACGCGCATGGACCGC
>JAOUJD010000375.1 GCA_029883565.1 Burkholderiaceae bacterium | reverse complement strand
CGGACCGTCGGACATGCGGAACGAAACGGTCCGCAGCAACATCACGGCGGCAGCGCCCGCGGCCACCATGGACGAGACACCGCAGTAGCGTTTCGGGACAAGCAAGGCTGACCGAGCGAGAACGTCACGTACAGCCGGGCGGCGCGTTTTCAGTGCCGCTGGGCGATCAGTTCGGCGGCCCCGCGGATCGGTTCGCCGCGCAGGTGGCGGCTGTGCTGGAAGGCAACCTGGATGGCGGTCGGGCGCAGCACACAGGCGACGTCGTCGGCCTCCGCTTCGTCCACCGCCCATACGGTCGCACCCGACACGCCGTCGAGTTCAGGGGTATGGATCTCGAGTCCATCGACGCGCTGCGCCGTGTAGGCATACGCGAAACGGCAGGCATCGATGGCGCCGGTGAAGACGACCGCCGGTCTCACGTACATCCAGCCGTCGGCGCGCCGGGCGTTGGCGGCGGGATAGCCGGCGACGGCGTACAGGCGGGCCGGCCGGTCCGGGCTGCCGCACCAGTGGCGCAGCGGACAGGCTGACCAGTTGGCGCAGAGCCGTTCGCCGACGGCCCGCTCCGCAAACCACAGCATCGCGAGATCGAGCTGCGGGTGCGCGATCACGCGGACGCGGGTGGAGCGCAGCAGGATGAGGCGTTGTTCACGGGGCAGCGGGATGACGATGTCACCCAGGCTCGCCTGCTCGAGCACGTGGGCCGCCGTCAGCAGGGCGCGATGCGCGCCATCGATCACCAGCGACGCTGTCGCCAGCGGCTCCAGCCGGCCTTCGACCAGACGGGACAGCGGCACTGCGCGGCGCAGCAGGGCCTCCCGGATGGCGTGCGCACGCGCGGGCGCGACTTCGGCGCCGACGCGGAACGGGATCGTGTCAACAGCCTGCCAGGGCATGGCGCAACACTAGCGAATGACCAGGCCGGCGAGAAGCGCCACGACGACCGTGCGTCGGCTCTGGCCGAATGACCTAGCGCGGCCTGGGGGGCGCCGGGACTCCGAGATCGACCACCCACTTCCAGCGGCCGTCGCGCTGGCGCTTCCAGATCGACACGTAATAGCCGGTGAAGGGCGGCTTTCCCGCCAGCGGACCATCGGCCACCGGCGTCCAGGTGAACTGGCCCCAGCTGTAGGCGAGATCGCCGCTGGCCGCCACGTCCGCCGCTTCCGGATCCCACACGGGGGTCGCCGCCGGCGGCTCCTCGAAGACGCGGCCAATCGCCTCGAGGCCCTTCACCGGACCCACGCCGGCGCGAAACATGACGGCGTCGGCGTCCGCATACTCGGTGAACGCTGCGCGGGCGCCCTTCGCCTTGGCCATCGCCGCGAACGCGCGGTCGGTCGCCAGGACGTCGTCAACCGGCGCGGCGGCGGCGATCGAGGCAACGAGCACTAACCACAAAGCCATCAAGAGTCGCATTCCCTTACTCCGATGATCTGACCCGGACGCCACGCTAGCGCGCGAACGATGGGCCGGGGACACCAGGCGACGAAGCGTGCCGATGGAGCGACGAACCGGGTCCGGGCGGATCATGCCGCGCCGTGGCGCGCCTGCCGGTTCGCCAGCCGACGCCGCCGCTCCGTTCTCCGCACCACCACCGCGGTGCCCCCGAGCGCCACCCGGCCGCGCGCACCGGAGCGGCGATAGTCTGCTGCCAGCGTGCCAGCCGCGAGGTCGGCATCGACGCCGCGTTCTACGAGCCAACGGTGCACCAGCTCGTACAGCCGCTCCGCCGGGATCGCGTGCGTGCGCCCCTCCGTGGCGTAGAGCCAGTCGGCGAGGTCCATGAAGCGGGCGAATGGCGCTCCATCCAGCACGAGGAGCAGCGCGCCCGCAAAACGCCCGGAATTGGCGACCAGGTCCCAGTAGCGCGCGAATCGCGCCACGCGCTCCACCGTGGCCGCATCGAGTGCCGAGGACTCGATGACCTGGTAGGGCGGTGTCTCCGCGTACCGCATGCCGAACGCCTCGCTGCGGCGCGCGATCGGGGCACCACGCAGCCGCTTGAGGATGCCGACCTGGATTTCGTGAGGCTTCAGTCCGACCAGGCGATCGAAACCGGCCGCGAACGAAGCGAGGTCTTCGCCCGGCAGCCCCGCGATCAGGTCCACGTGCAGGTGCGCCTGGCTGTTACGCCGCAGCCATGCGATGTTGGCCTCCGCCGCGGCGTTGTCCTGCGTCCGGGAGATCCGTCGCTGG
>JAOUJD010000109.1 GCA_029883565.1 Burkholderiaceae bacterium | reverse complement strand
CCGGCCCATCGGCGTGTGCGGGATGATCGACAAGCACCTGGGCCTGGCGCGCCGCATCGGGATGCCGGGGGACCTGCTGATCGATACCGGCCACCCGGCCGGGCTGCGCATGCGCGACCGCGGCGGATTCAACGATCCGGCCAGTCCGCGCCAGTCCCTGCTGATCGAATGCGGGCAGCACTGGGAACGGTCGGCGGCCGACGTCGCCATCGACGCTACGCTCCGTTTCCTCGCCGCGGTCGGCCTGATGCGGCTCGACACCGTGCACGGGCACCTCAAGGTGCCGCTGCCCGCCGAGCAGCGCGTCATTCGCGTCACTGAACCGGTCGTCGTGCAGTCGATGGCGTTCCGCTTCCTCGTGCCGATAAAGGGCCTTGGCGTCGTTCCGAGGGCCGGGACTCCGATCGCGTGCGACGGCGAGCGGACCTGGACGGCTCCTTACGACAACACCGTGCTGGTGATGCCGTCGATGCGTCACTTGAAGCCGGGCAATACACAGGTCCGGCTGGGCCGCTACGATTGAGCCGTAACCCGGGATCCCCTGATCGATCGACCTGATGCCTGCCTGGTTGCTCCGTCCCCTGCTCGGCTGCGCGCTCGGGCTGCTGGCCGCGCCGGTCCTGGCGCAGGCGCCGCTGACCCTCACGCCGATCAAGGCGTCGGAACACGTCTACTACTTCCAGGGCGAAAGCGGGGTCGCCGCGCGCGCCAACCGCGCGTTCAATTCCAACGCCTCCTTCGTCGTGACCGGCGACGGCGTCGTCGTGTTCGATGCCCTGGGCACGCCGGCGCTGGGGGCCGCGATGAAGGCCGCGATCGCCAGCGTCACCCGGCAGCCGGTCCGGCTCGTCATCGTCAGCCACTTCCATGCCGATCACTTCTACGGCCTGCAGGCGCTGGCCGGGCCCGGCGTCGAGATCTGGGGCCATCCGAACGGCAAGGAAGCGCTGGGGTCTCCGTTCACGCAGGACCGGCTGGAGCAGCGCCGACGCGACCTCGCGCCCGATGTCGGGCCCGGGACGCGTCTGCTCGGCGCGGATCGCTGGCTCGACTTCGGCCCCAGCCGGGAGATCGCGTTCGAGCGGGGAGGCGTCCGCTTCCGCATCATCGACGTCTCCGGCGCACACTCCCCGGAAGACCTGATGCTGTGGATCGACAATGACCGCGTGCTGCTGGCCGGCGACCTCTACTTCAGCGGCCGCGTACCATTCGTCGGCAACGCGGACAGCAAGGCATGGCTGGCGGCGATCGACCGGATCGGTCCGCTCAAGCCGGCCATGGTCATCCCGGGGCACGGCGCCGCGTCACGCAACCCGCAGCCCGACATCGACCTGACGCGCGACTACCTTCAGTTCCTGCGCGCCGCCATGGGCCGGGCCGTGCAGGACCTCGTTCCGTTCGACGAGGCGTACCGCGCGGTGGACTGGTCACGCTTCGCAAAGATTCCGGCGTTCGAGGCGGCCAACCGCATCAACGCCTATGGCACCTACTTGAGGATGGAGCAAGAGGCCCTGAAATAGGACCCCGATGGACAAGGAGAACCGCATGAAAAGCTCTTTCGTTTCGACGTTCCGCGCCACCGCCCTGGCGGCCGCCGCGCTCGTGCTCGCCGGCTGCGCCGCGAGCACGCAATTCAATGCGCAGTGGCGCAACCCCGAGGCCGGCGACCGACTGCCGGTCAAACACGTGCTGGTGATCGGCATCACTCGTGACACGACGGCCCGCCGGGTCTACGAAGACGCGATGGTCGCGCAGCTCGCCGCGCGCGGCGTCAAGGCGCAACCCTCGTACAGGACGCTCCCGGACGACGGCCCGGCCGCCCAGGATGCGATCAAGAAGGCGGTCGCCGACGCCGGCGCCGACGCGGTGCTGATTTCGCGCACGGTCAGCGTCAGCAACGAGGTGTACGTGAGCCCGGGAATGGTGATGGGGCCGCCGGCCGGATTCGGCTGGGGCGGCTTCTACGGCTACTACCACGGCATGTGGTCATCGGCGTACGCGATTCCTCCGAGCGTGTACACGGTGCAGAACGTGGTGGTCGATACCCGCCTGTTCGACGCCAAGGACTTCATGGTCCTGTGGTCCGGTTCGTCCACCACCACGCCGACCAGCACGATGCAGTCCACGATCGCCGGATTCGTCACGACCCTGGTGAACGAGCTGACGAATTCCAAGGCGATATAGCCTGGCTCTTCCCGCGCGCGAGTCCGGCCGCGCCGACCGCACGGGTACGCGGCATCCGGCCGGCCTGTCCTTGCCGGGTGGGCCGTCGTCCGGCGACTCCCAGCCCTTTGAGGCCCGGCCACGCGAAGGCCGCGCGGCCTTGATCAAGCTCAGCCCGGACGCACGGGCGACGGACGGGATCGTGTACGCGAGGACCGAAACCTTATAATTTGCTGCCCGAACGGAAGTTCCCGATGCCCCGCCGGTCCGACCTCCCCGGCACCCCTTCGATGCAATTACTGACGCTGGGACTGAACCACACGACTGCGCCGCTGGCCGTGCGCGAAAGGGTCGCGTTCGTCCCGGAAGAGGTGGGATCCACCATCGGTCGGCTGCGGGAGCGGCTGGCCGAGCCCGCGGGCGGCCGCCTGACCGAGGCAGCCATCGTGTCGACCTGCAACCGGACCGAGCTGTATTGCGCCGTGCAGGAACCCGACCGCGCCCAGCTTGCCCTGCAGCAATTCATCGCCGCCGAGAAGCAGCTGGACGTCAACGAGCTGCAGAAGCACTCCTACGTGCTGCCGAACGACACCGCCGTGCGCCACGCATTTCGCGTGGCGAGCGGGCTTGACTCCATGGTGCTGGGCGAGCCGCAGATCCTCGGCCAGATGAAGCAGGCGGAGAAGCTCGCCCGCAACGCCGGCGGACTCGGCCTGCTGCTGAACCACCTGTTCCAACGCACCTTCGCGGTCGCGAAGGAAGTGCGCACTACCACCGAGATCGGCACCCAGTCTGTGTCCATGGCCGCCGCTGCGGTGCGGGTCGCCCAGCGCATCTTCGGTGACCTCAGCCAGGAGCACATCCTGTTTGTCGGCGCGGGCGAGATGATCGAGCTGACGGCTACGCACTTTGCGGCGCAGCATCCGAAGTCCATCACGGTGGCAAACCGGACCCTGGAACGGGCCGAAGTCCTCGCTCACCGGTTCCACGGCCATCCGATGAGGCTGGGGGACCTGCCGGAAGCGCTCGCCAGGTTCGACATCATTGTTTCGTCGACCGCGAGTTCCCTGCCGATCATCGGGCTAGGGATGGTCGAACGCGCCATCAAGAGCCGCCGTCGCAAGCCGATGTTCATCGTCGACCTCGCCGTCCCGCGCGACGTCGAACCCGAGGTGGCGCGGCTCGACGACGTCTACGTGCACTCGGTCGACGACCTCGGCCGCATCGTGCAGACCGGCAACGAGACGCGCCAGGCCGCAGTGGCACAGGCCGAGGCGATCATCGAGACCGGGGTGCGCGACTTCGAGGAATGGGTCAAGGCGCGCCGGTCGGTGCCGGTCATCCAGGACCTGCGCAACCGGGCAGACGCGCTGCGCCGGCGCGAACTCGAGCGCGCCCTCAAGCAGCTCGCCAAGGGCGAGTCGCCCGAGGCCGTGATCGAGTACCTGTCGCAGGCGCTGACCAACAAGTTCCTGCACGACCCGATGAGCGCCCTGCGCGAGGCGACCGAAGAAGCCGAGCGGGCCCGCCTGCAGGCGCTGCTCGCACGCTTCTACTCCGGCTCCGACCATTAGCTGCCGCCGGTGCGCAGGCCTCCGCCTGAGCGCGCCGGCTGCCTTCTCCGCGCGCCAGCGCAACCCCAGCCGGGCCGGCACGCCCCGGACCACCCAGAATTCCAGAGAAACACGCCGCCATGCAACCGTCCATGCAAACCAAGCTCGAACAACTCGCCCGCCGCCTCGAGGAGATCGACAGCGGCCTCGCGAGCGAGGAGTCGGCGCGCGACATGAACCGGTTCCGCGCGCTGGGTCGCGAGCGGGCCGAGATCGAGCCGGTGGTGACGCGCTTCCACGAGTACAACCGCGCGCGGGTCGAACTGGCCGGGGCGCAGGAAATGCTGTCCGACCCCGACATGAAGGCGCTCGCCGAGGAGGAGATCCATGCCGCGAGCGCCCGGATCGAGACGCTCGAGGCGGATCTGCAGCGCCTGCTGCTGCCCAGGGACCCGAACGACGATCGCAACATCTTCCTCGAGATCCGCGCCGGCACCGGCGGCGACGAGTCGGGGATCTTCGCAGGCGACCTGCTGCGCATGTACATGCGCTACGCGGAACGCCATCGCTGGACCACCGAGATGATCTCGGAGAGCAGCTCCGACATGGGCGGCTACAAGGAGGTCATCGTGCGCATCGTCGGCACGGGCGCGTACTCGAAGCTCAAGTTCGAGTCCGGCGGCCACCGGGTCCAGCGCGTTCCTGAAACGGAAGCGCAGGGCCGGATCCACACATCCGCGTGCACCGTGGCCGTGCTGCCCGAGGCCGATGAGATCGACGACGTCAAGATCGACCCGACCGAGATCCGGATCGATGTGTATCGGGCCTCCGGGGCGGGCGGCCAGCACGTCAACAAGACGGAAAGCGCGGTCCGCATCACGCACCTGCCCACCGGCATCGTGGTGGAGTGCCAGGACGACCGTTCGCAGCACAAGAACCGCGAACGCGCGATGAAGATCCTCGCTGCCCGCATCAAGGACCAGCAGACGCGCGAGCAGCAGGCGAAGGAAGCATCGACGCGCAAGAGCCTGATCGGGTCGGGCGACCGCTCGGAACGCATCCGCACCTATAACTTCCCGCAGGGCCGAGTGACCGACCACCGCATCAACCTGACGCTGTACAGGATCGACGCCATCATGGACGGCGACCTCGACGAGCTGTCGGAGCGCCTTGCCGCCGAGCACCAGGCCGAGCAGCTCGCCGCGCTCGCCGACGCCGCGTGATGCGCAGCGCCGCCGAACTGCTGGCGACCAGCCGGCTGCCCGCGGCCGAGGCGCGTGCCCTGCTCGCCCTGCGCCTGCAGGTGCCGCGCGAGCGACTGATCGCACACCCCGAAATCCAGGTCGAGGCCGAAGATGCCGCAGCCTTCGAGGGTGCCGCCGCGCGCCGCCTGGCCGGCGAGCCGCTGGCCTACCTGCTGGGCGAAAAGGAGTTCTACGGCCGCCGCTTCGTCGTCACACCGGACGTGCTGGTGCCGCGCCCGGAAACCGAACTCCTGGTCGAGCTCGCCCTGGAACGCATCCGCCCCCTGGCGCGGCCACGCGTGCTCGACCTCGGCACGGGCTCGGGCTGCATCGCGGCCACGCTGGCCCTTGGGCATCCGGCGGCACAGGTGATTGCGACCGACGCGTCGCGCGCCGCCCTCGAGATCGCGCGGCGCAACGCACGGCAGCTCGACGCGCGCGTCGCCTTCCGGGAGGGTGACTGGTACGACGCGATTGCAGACAGCGGGTCCTTCGACCTGATCGTGTCCAACCCGCCGTACGTGGCCCCGGCCGACCCGCACCTCGCGGCGCTGAAGTTCGAGCCCGCGCAGGCACTGACCGATGGCTGCGACGGCCTCGCCTGCCTGCGGACGGTCGTCAGCGGTGCTTTCGACCGCCTTGCCCCCGGCGGCTGGCTGCTGGTGGAGCACGGGTACGACCAGGCCCAGGCCGTGCAGGCGCTGTTCAGGCAGCATCGGCTGCGACCCGAATCGCGCGCCGATCACGCCGGCCACCTGCGCGTGACGCTCGCCCGGCGGGATGCGGGTCCACCCGAAGCGGCCCCGGTTTGACGGGTTCCGCCCGCTCGCTACACTGGCCAGCCCTCCCTTGATCGAGTGCAGTCATGGACGCCAAGGAATTCATCCACAAGACCGTCACCGAACACCCCGTCGTGCTGTTCATGAAGGGCACGGCGCAGTTCCCCCAGTGCGGGTTCTCAGGCCGCGCGATCCAGCTCCTGAAGCAGGCGGGCGCCAAGAACCTGGTCACCGTCAACGTCCTCGAGGATGAGGACGTGCGCCAGGGCATCAAGGAATACGCGAACTGGCCGACGATCCCGCAGCTGTACGTGAACGGGCAGTTCGTCGGCGGTTCCGACATCATGATGGAGATGTTCGAGTCCGGAGAACTGCAGACGCTCGTGAAGGAAGCGCAGTCCGCGTGACGGCGGCTGCCTCGACCACGGACAGACCCCGGCTGCGATGCGGCGACTGATCGTCGCGATCACCGGCGCTTCGGGCGCCATCTACGGCGTGCAACTGCTGCGGCGGCTGCGCGAGCTGCCGGGCATCGAGACCCACCTTCTGCTGTCGGCGGCCGGCGTGCTGAACGCCCACCAGGAACTCGACCTGAAGCGCGGCGACGTCGAGGCCCTGGCCGACGTGGTGCACAACGTCAACGACATCGGGGCCGCGGTTGCGAGCGGCTCCTTCGAAAGCGCGGGAATGGTGGTGGCTCCGTGCTCGATGAAGACCCTCGGCGCCATTGCCAACGGCCTCGCCGACAACCTGATCGCACGCGCCGCCGACGTGTGCCTGAAGGAGCGCCGGCGTGTCGTGCTGCTGGCGCGGGAAGCGCCGCTGAACCTTGCCCACATCCGCAACATGGAAGCGGTCACGCTGATGGGGGGCATCATCTTCCCGCCCGTCCCTGCCTTCTACCAGCGGCCGCAATCGCTTGAACAGATGGTCGACCACACGCTGGCGCGCGTGCTGGACCTGTTCGAAATCGCACACGAACTCGCGCCGCGCTGGAGCGGCCAGTTCTCCGCGCCCCAGCGCACCTAGACTCGGGACACCCCGGTCGCAGACCGCTTCCACCGGACAGCGGGAAGCATGTGCAGAAGGGCGAAACTCGACCTGGCGACCTTGCGTCGACGGACGCTTCGGGACCCAAAGCGGCCGACGCAGGCAGGCAGAAGCGGAGCGCCGCCCGACGTGATCGTCTGGTCAGAGCTGCTCTTGTGACGCCGTGCTCTCGCGATCGTAATACTCGACGTCAGTTTCGGCGCGAAACAGCTTCCGCAGTGGAGCGTCGTCCGGAGTGCCGGCGAACACGCCGACCTTGTTCGATTCAGGGTACTCGCACACTTCGACCTTCTCGATATTCGACAAGGCAAGGTAACGCAGTTCGGAGCTGCCCGTGTTGATGATCTGGTGTGCGACCTGAGGACCGCCTGTCGGGCAGGCTATGACATCGTGCTTGCGAATTCGATAGCGCTCCGCGCCGAATCGAAGCTCGCCTTCGCCTTCCAGGATCAAGAACATCTCCTCCTCGGCGCGATGAGAGTGGAAAGGACACTGAGCCTTCCCCGGCGGCAGGACCGTCAGGTTGTAGCCGAGCTTGCGCGCGCCGATGCCGGCACTAAAGAGCGCACGTCGCGACGTGTAGTAGCCATTCTCTTCGACATCATCGAACTGAACATCTTTGAGATTCACAAACGGCTTCGACATGGGAACTCCGGAATGCGGAAAATGCGTGAATGCCGCGACGCTTGCCGTTGCAGTACCGGCAGCACAACCGGACGGAAGGCTACAAGGTCTCCGCGTTCGGGTGAATGGAGCCGTATTCCGGGAATGATGGTCTCGAAAAAGCCGACGCAGGTCAGGAGTTAGGCCGCACTTCGAGACTCAGAGACTGTTGCGCAAAGGTCGATCTACTGACGTGGTTGTCGGGTGGACGACTCAGACGCCCTCCCCTCTGCGCCCTTTACTGCGCCGCCTGGAAACGATCGAACGATCCAATCTGCAGTCACCTGGCGCATTAGCAACGCAGTCGGCCCGTCGAGGCCGTGACCTGTGTTTAGCACCTGGGCCTGGAGTCGCGAATGTTGGGCACCGCGCAAAGTGCGATAGAGGGGAAAGAAGTGTTCCTCGAGCGGGCAGGTCTCGTCGTCTAGAGCTCCAAAAATGAGCAACGCCTTGTTTTGTAGTGCTTGGGCGTTTTGCGGGAAGCCAATCTTTGGATGATTGGAAACAAGGTCCGCGCTGAACACTGGCCAACCACCGGGAACTGCGCCATTTGGCCCGAAA
Organism: Burkholderiaceae bacterium; assembly: GCA_029883565.1. Taxonomy (GTDB): domain Bacteria; phylum Pseudomonadota; class Gammaproteobacteria; order Burkholderiales; family Burkholderiaceae_F; genus JAOUJD01. The sequence continues at coordinate 594 of JAOUJD010000109.1, read as the reverse complement.
ATGGCATCTCCTACGGCCTCGAAGAACGGCTTTAGGTGTGTCTGTGGATTCGCGAGTTCCCTTCCGAAGTAGCCGTGATCGCATGGCGCAAGCGCAATTACGCCAGCCACTCGATCATCTCCACCAGCTCCAACAAGGGCGACAGCGCTTCCCATGCTGTAGCCAAACAACACGATTGGAGTCTCCCCAAGGTCAAAGCGAGACTTGGCCGCGGAGCTTCTGAGGTAATCAACCGCGGCTCGGAGGTCTGCAACGCTGTTGGAGAACGTGTATGTGCCTGGGTTTCCCCAGATGCCGCTGTAGTTGAACCAGAAGCTCGCTACACCGTGCTTCGCCAAAACTGTTGCCAAGGGCAACTCTGGGCGAATTGGTCCGCCAGGGTTGCCATGCAAGTTGACTACTACGGCACGCAGCTCACCTTCACTGTGTCGCTGCAGAAAGGCAGGAAGATCGACTCCATTGCTTCGAAACGAAGTGGTGACCGGCTGCGCGCCGACAGTCAAGGAGTAGACGCCAAGGAGCACAGCGGGAATGATTCGCGTGAAGAACATAAGAGGAGTTATCCGCGGCTGGCTTTTGGGGGGGGGTAGAGGC
>JAOUJD010000004.1 GCA_029883565.1 Burkholderiaceae bacterium | reverse complement strand
GGGCGCGTGCACAGGACGGTGAAGGAGGCCGTGCGCTTCGTTCCGTTGCGGGGAGGAGTCGCTTGAGGATGCACGGATGAAACTAGCTTCAAGGTATCTGGTTGTGGTCGCGCTGGCGGCCCTCGGAGCGTGCTCGTCCCAGAGGCCGGCACCGGTGGTTGATCGGTCCGGCGTGTCGGGTGTCGCGCGGCCCGCGGTCGTTCCGGAGAAGCCCGTCGCGGGTTCTCCTGCGACGCGGGAGGCGAAGGATGGCGTCTATGTCGTGCAGCGCGGCGATACGCTGTACAGCATCGCCACCTCCTTCGGCGTCGACGCGCGCGAACTGGCCCGCTGGAACGGTCTGACTGATGCGGGCGGCCTCACGCTCGGACAGTCGTTGCGCGTGACGCCGCCCGCCGATGGCGCGGTGGCGACTGTGACGCCGATCACACCCGGCGGATCGACCGAAGTTCGGCCGCTGCCCGCGCCGGATGCTTCCGCCGTCGTGCCGACACCGTTACCTGCGGTTCCCGTCGCCGAGCCGTCGACAGCCGCTCCGGCGCCGGCACAACCTGCATCCGCTGCTCCGACGCCCGCCACGACTCCGGCGCCCGCTGCTGCCGCGGCTGCAACGGCCACGTCGCCTTGGGCGTGGCCGGCCAACTGCAAGGTGATCGATGGCTTCGACGCTCCGCGCAACAAGGGCATCGACATCGGCGGGGCCGAAGGCACGCCGGTGCGCGCGGCCGCCGATGGCGAAGTCGTTCATGTCGGCAGCGCGCTGCGCGGCTACGGCAACCTGGTGATCATTCGTCACCCGGGGGACTACGTGACCGCGTACGGCCATAACCGGAAGATCCTGGTTCAGCAGGGCCAGCATGTGAAACGCGGCCAACAGATTGCGGAACTGGGCAAGACGGGCGCCGATCGCCCGAAGCTGCACTTTGAGTTACGTCACCAAGGCAAGCCGCTCGATCCGGTCAAATACCTGTCTCCTTGTTGAGGTTTTCCTGATCGGTAGACATGTCTCCTCACTCCGCACGCCCACCGGGCGTGCCGGTGGTACCGCCCAATCCGGCCGAGCCAGGTCCGGAGGCGGAACGGGATGAAGCCCCCTCGCTGCCGAGTGAAGCGGATGCGGAGCGCGAGCTCGAATTCGAGGTGACCGCGCAGCCCGAGGTGACTGTCCCGTCGGAAGCTCCCGACACCGACAATGTCCAGAGGTACCTGACCGCCATCGGTGCCCATCGGCTGATGACGGCCGAGGAAGAGCACGAGACGGCCACGCGCGCCGCGGCCGGCGACTTCCAGGCGCGGCAGTCGATGATCGAGCGCAACCTGCGGCTCGTGGTCTCGATCGCCAAGCACTACGCGAATCGCGGGCTGGCGCTGCTCGACCTGATCGAAGAAGGCAACCTCGGCCTGATCCACGCCCTCGAGAAGTTCGACCCCGAACGCGGCTTCCGCTTTTCCACCTATGCGACGTGGTGGATCCGCCAGACCATCGAGCGCGCGGTGATCAACCAGGCGCGGACCATCCGCCTGCCGGTGCACGTGGTGCGCGAGCTGCAGCACGTGATCCGCGCGAAACGCCACCTCGAGATGGAGTTCGACGAGACCGGCCGCGAGGTCCGCATCGAGGACATCGCCCACCTGACCGGCAAGAGCGTGGACGACGTCGAGGACGTCCTGCAGTTCGGCGCCACCCCGGCGTCGCTGGATGCGCCGCTCGACGCCGACCCCGACAGCACGCTGGCGGACCTCCTGATCGATGTTGCGGCCGAAGCGCCCGAGGCGAGCGCGGTTCGGCACGAACTGGAATTGCGCGTGCACGAGTGGCTGGCGCGGCTGACCGACAAGCAGCGGCTCGTGATCGAGCGACGCTTCGGTCTCGACGAGCAGGAGCCGGCGACGCTGGATGCGCTCGCCCTCGAACTGTCGTTGACGCGCGAGCGCGTGCGGCAAATTCAGCAGGACGCCCTCGTGCGACTGAAGAGGACGCTGACGGCCGCCGGCATCGGCCGCGATGCCGTTCTCTGAAAGGCCGCGTCGAGGCCGCGACCGTCCTCAGTAGAATCGGCGCATGACGCCGGTTCTCGTCTTCGACATCGAAACCGTTCCCGACGTGGCCGGCCTGCGGCGCTTGCGGCCCGAGTGGGCCGCGCTGCCCGACGCGGAGGTCGCGGATCGCGCGTTTGCCGAACGGCGCGAAAGGACGGGGAATGACTTCCTGCCGCTGCACCTGCACCGCGTGGTCGCCATTTCGTGCGTCCTGCGCAACGACGCGGGGTTTCGCGTCGGGTCCATCGGCTCGCTGGCCGACGGCGAAGGGGCGCTGATCCAGGCATTCTTCGGAATGATCGACCGGCAGACGCCGCAGCTCGTCAGCTGGAACGGCGGAGGCTTCGACCTGCCCGTGCTGCACTACCGCGGCCTGCTCGCCGGCGTGTCGGCGGCGCGCTACTGGGAGCTCGGCGATGACGACCGCGAGTTCCGCTACAACAACTACATCGGGCGTTATCACACCCGACACATCGACCTGATGGATTTGCTGGCGATGTACCAGCCGCGCGCAAGCGCGCCGCTCGACGACCTCGCGAAACTCGCGGGGTTCGCGGGCAAGCTCGGCTTGGACGGCTCGCGTGTCTGGGATGCCTACCAGGCGGGCCAGCTCGAGCAGATCCGCAACTACTGCGAGACCGATGTCGTCAACACCTACCTGCTCTTCAGTCGCTTCCAGAAGATGCGCGGCGTGCTGAGCGCCGAACAGCAGCGCGCCGAGGAGACGCTCGTGCGGGAAGCCCTCGCGCAGCTCCCGGCGCCGCACTGGCAGGACTATCTCGCAGCGTGGCCCGCGGTCTAGGTTCCGGGAAGGGCGAGCAGTTCCGCGTCGAAGTCGAGTCGCTCGACCAGGACGGGCGCGGTGTCGCGCATCGCGATGGCAAGGCCGTCTTCGTCGAAGGCGCGCTGCCGGGCGAGCGGGTCGTCTACGAACGCCGCCGCAACAAGCCGAGCTACGAGACCGGTCGCGTGGTGCGGATCGAGCGAGCCTCGGTGCTGCGCGTCGAGCCGCGCTGCCCGCATGCGGGCCTGCATGCCGGCGCGTGCGGCGGCTGCTCGATGCAGCACGTCGCGCCGGCCGCGCAGGTCGCGATCAAGCAGCGCGTGCTGGAGGACACGTTGTGGCACATCGGGCGGCTGCGTCCCGAGCACGTGCTGCGGCCGGTCGCCGGTCCGGCCTGGCGCTACCGCCACCGCGCGCGCTTTTCCGTGCGGCACGTGGCCAAGAAGGGCGGCGTGCTGGTGGGATTCCACGAGCGGGCCAGCAGCTACGTGGCCGACATCCGCCAGTGCGAGGTCGTGCCACTGCACGTCAGCGAACTGCTGGTGCCGCTGCGCGATCTCGTGGGCTCGCTGACATTGCGGGACCGGCTGCCGCAGATCGAACTGGCGGTGGCCGAGCGCGGCGGGCAGGTGCAGACCGTGCTCGTGCTGCGCGTTCTGGCCGACCCGACCGCCGCAGACTGCACGCTGCTGCAGGCCTTCGCCGCGCGGCATGCGGTTGAACTGTGGCTGCAGCCGAAGGGGCCGGACACGGCGCGCCCGATGGACGAAGGCCAGCCGACGCAGCTGGAACTCGGCCTGCCGGAGTTCGGTGTGCGCATTCCCTTCGGGCCGACCGACTTCACGCAGGTCAACCACCGCATCAACGAAGTCCTGGTCGGGCGGGCCGTGCGCTTGCTCGACCCCCAGCCGCACGACGTCGTTGCCGACTTCTTCTGCGGGCTTGGCAATTTCACTCTGCCGCTGGCGACCCGGGCGCGGATGGTCGTGGGAGTGGAGGGCAGCGAAACGCTGGTGGACCGCGCGCGCGCGGCGTCCGCGCGGAACGGACTCGACCAGCGCACCGTATTCCACGCCGCGAACCTGTTCGACTGGACGCTCGCGGACTGGCAGCGCCTGGTCCAAGCGCACGGAGGCATCGGCCGCGTGCTGATCGATCCGCCGCGCGAGGGGGCGCTGGCACTCGCGCGATCGCTGGCCGCCACGGACGAGCGACCCGACCGCGTCGTCTACGTGTCCTGCAACCCCGCGACCCTGGCGCGCGATTGCGCGGTGCTGGTCCACGAAGGGAAATGGCAGCTGCGGGCCGCCGGCGTGGTCAACATGTTCCCGCACACCTCGCACGTGGAGTCGATGGCGGTGCTCGAACCGGTCTCCTGAGGCCATCCGGCGTGCCCGTTTCGAGGCGGCCGCAACGGTACGCCCGCAGGCGGAACAGCACCAGGCAGGGCCGGGCCATGTTAAAATTTCGGGCTAACTTCGGCGCCGCAAGTACTTCATTTGTCGAAGATTTTCGGTCCGGCCGCGGCACGCCGAACGGGGCCGCCGGAAAACTCGTCCAAACAACAAAGGTTGAATCATGGCGGTTGAAAGAACACTCTCGATCATCAAACCCGATGCGGTCGCGAAGAACGTCATCGGCAAGATCTATTCGCGCTTCGAGACCAACGGGTTGAAAGTCGTCGCCGCGCGCATGATGTGGCTGTCGCGTACCGAGGCGGAGGGCTTCTACGCGGTCCACCGCGAGCGCCCCTTCTTCAAGGACCTGGTCGACTTCATGGTGTCGGGACCGATCATGGTCCAGGTGCTCGAAGGCGAGGGCGCCATCGCCAGGAACCGGGAACTGATGGGCGCGACCGACCCGAAGAAGGCAGCCGCAGGAACCATCCGCGCCGACTTTGCGGCAAGCATCGACGCCAACGCCGTGCACGGCTCGGACGGCGCTGATACGGCCGCGGTCGAGATCGCCTATTTCTTCCCGCAGATGAACGTGTACCCCCGCTGATCGGACGCCCTCGCGTGCCTCGCACCAACCTGCTCGGACTGGATCTCGCGGCGCTGACGGCCTACACCGAGTCGCTCGGTGAAAAGCCGTTCCGTGCGCGCCAGCTCGCGCGCTGGATCCATCAGCGCGGCGCGGGCGATTTCGACGCGATGTCCGATCTCGCGAAGTCGCTGCGCGCCAAGCTGGCCGAGCATGCCGAGATCCGCGCTCCGTCGGTGTTGCGCGACACCACGTCGTCCGACGGCACGCGCAAGTGGCTGCTCGATGTGGGCGCCGGCAATGCGATCGAGACCGTGTTCATCCCGGAGGATGACCGCGGCACGCTGTGCATCTCGACGCAGGCGGGCTGCGCGGTGAACTGCCTGTTCTGCTCGACCGGGCGCCAGGGCTTCAATCGCAATCTCACGACGGCGGAGATCGTCGGCCAGCTGTGGTGGGCCGAGCACGCGCTGCGCCGGACGGCCGGGCTGGGCGCCGAAGGCGAGCGCGTGATCAGCAACGTGGTCCTGATGGGCATGGGCGAACCGCTGCAGAACTACGATGCCGTGCTGCCGGCGCTGCGCCTGATGCTCGACGACAATGCCTATGGCCTGTCGCGGCGGCGCGTGACCTTGTCGACCTCCGGCATGGTGCCGCAGATCGACCGGTTGGCCGGGGACTGCCCGGTCGCCCTGGCAGTGTCGCTGCACGCGTCGAACGACGCCCTGCGCGACCGGCTGGTGCCGCTCAACCGCAAGTACCCGCTCGCCGAGCTGCTTGGCGCCTGCCGTCGCTACCTGCGCAGCGCTCCGCGCGACTTCATCACGTTCGAGTACGTGATGCTGGATGGAGTCAACGACAGCGACGCCCGCGCGGACGAACTGATCAGGCTCGTCCGCGACGTCCCGTGCAAGTTCAACCTCATCCCGTTCAACCCGTTCCCGGAGGCCGGGTTGAAGCGATCGAGCGCTGAAAGAATCCGCGCGTTCGCGCAGCGGCTGATCGACGCCGGTATCGTCACGACGACGCGCAAGACCCGCGGCGACGACATCGATGCGGCGTGCGGCCAGCTCGCCGGCGAGGTGCTGGACCGCACGGGCGTCAGCGAACGCAACCGCGGACGAGTCGTACCGATCGCGTCTGCGACGCACTGAGGAGACGGGATGGGACTGGCGCGATCGTTGGGATGGGCCCTGTTCGCCGGCATGCTTGCCTCGTGCACGACGACGACGGTGACCAACAGCGGCGGCGAGATCATCGCAAAAGGGTCCGAGCGGAGCGTTGGACGCGCCGGCGAGGCCGACGCCCGCACGCGCGCCCGCGCGCGCGCCGACCTCGCGGCTGGCTACTACCGCAACGGCCAGCTCGCGATCGCGCTCGAGGAGGCGCGGCGAGCCACGACGATCGACTCGGGCTACGCGGACGCCTTCGGCCTGCTCGGCCTGATCTACATGGACATGAACGAGCGGCGCGAGGCGGAGGACAACTTCCGGCAGGCGCTGCGTCTCGATCCCGCCAGTTCGCAGCTCAGCAACAATTACGGCTGGTTCCTGTGCCAGACCGGGCGCGAGCGCGAGTCGCTCGAGTACTTCGAGCGCGCGCTGCGAGACCCGCTGTATCCGACGCCGGCACGCGCGGCCCAGAACGCGGGCAGCTGCCTGTTCAAGGTCAAGGACTACACCGAGGCCGAGCGCTACCTGCGCCGCTCCTTCGAGCTGGAGGCCTCGAACCCGTCGACCAAGTTCCTGCTCGCGCGCACCCACCTGGCACTCGGGCAGGTGGACCGCGCGACGTTCTACTACAACCTGCTGGCGCGCTCGGTGGATTCCTCGCCCGAGTCCCTCTGGCTGGGCGTGCGCATCGCCCGCGCCAACGGCGACCTGCGCACGGAGAGCCAGCTTGCCAAGGAACTGCGCGAGCGGTTTCCGCGTTCGCCGGAAGCGTCGGCACTGGCACGAGGCGATTTCAGTGAGTGAAGACGACGTTCACGGCGAGCCGGCCGGGGCGCCGGCGGACGGCAAGGCGGACATGCCGCCGTCGTTCGGCGCGCGCCTTGCGGCCGCGCGCGAAGCCGCGGGCCTGAGCGTTGGGGAGATTGCCGGCCGACTTCGCCTGCACCCGAAACAGGTGCGGGCGCTGGAAAGCGCCGACCTGGGCCAGTTGCCCGAAGCGGCCTACGTGCGCGGTTTCGTCAGGAGCTATGCGCGCGCGGTCGACCTCGATCCGGCGCCGCTGGTCGACGACCTGAACTCCCGCCTGGCGCCAGCGGCCGGTTCCGTGGTCGACGGCATGGCCAGCACGCAGGACTATTCGCCGGTGCAGGCGGCCTCGCGTGAGCAAGTCTCCCGCCGGGTCGTGCTCGGACTGGCGCTGCTGGCCCTGGTCGCTCTGGGCGCCATCGGCTGGTACGCGACCCGCGAACCGTCCCCGCGCGCGCCGGCGGCCGCGGCCGCGGCACCCACTTCACCCGTCGCGCCCGCCGCGCCGGCCGCCACTCCGGCCGCCGAGCCGGCCGCCGACCGGGCGGCTCCCCAGGCGGCGGACGCCGCGGCCGCGCCGGCCACCGAGAGTCCGCGGGCGGATGCGCCGCCGGCCGAGGCCGCAGCACCCGCCCCGGCGCCAGCCGGGCCGCCTGCCCTCCTGGCGATCAGCTTCAGCGGCGTGTCCTGGGTCGAAATCACGGATGCCAACGGCAGGATCCTCGTGTCGCAACTCGCGCACGCCGGCGAAGTACTGCGGCCGGCGGGCGCGCTGCCGTTCGCGGTCGTCATCGGCGACGCCTCGAAGGCGACGGTAGTCGTGCGCGGCGAGCCTCTCGGTCTCGAACCCGTCACGCGTGGCAACGTTGCCCGTTTCAGCATCAAGTAGTCGACGCAGTGAACCGGCCGATCGAACCCGTTGATTGCATGCCTGTCGCTGCCCGGCCGGCGGCGCGCCGCCGTGCGCGGCAGGTCGCCGTGCAGTGGGGCGCACGCGTGGTCCGGGTCGGTGCGGACGCCCCGGTTGTCGTGCAGTCGATGACCAACACGGACACGGCGGACGCCATCGCGACGGCCGTGCAGGTGAAGGAACTCGCGCTGGCAGGCTCCGAGATCGTCCGGATCACCGTCAATTCGCCGGAAGCCGCCGCCGAAGTCGCGGCCATCCGGGAGCAGCTCGACCGCATGGGCATCGACGTGCCGCTGGTGGGCGACTTCCACTACAACGGCCACAAGCTGCTGACCCAGTTTCCGGAGTGTGCCCGGGCGCTGTCGAAGTACCGCATCAATCCGGGCAACGTCGGCAAGGGCGCACGCCGGGAGGACAACTTCGCGCAGATGATCGAGGTGGCGTGCCGCCACGACAAGCCGGTGCGGATCGGCGTCAACTGGGGCTCGCTCGACCAGGAACTGCTGGCGCGCATGATGGACGAGAACGCGCAGCGCAGCGCGCCCTGGACGGCCAATGCGGTGCTGCGCGAAGCGTTGGTGCGTTCCGCGATCGAGAACGCCGAGCGCGCCGAGGAACTGGGCCTGGCGGGTGATCGCATCTGCCTGTCGGCCAAGGTCAGCGGCGTGCAGGACCTGATCGCCGTGTATCGCGAACTGGCCCGCCGCTGCGACTACCCACTGCATCTCGGGCTGACCGAGGCGGGCATGGGGAGCAAGGGCATCGTGGCCTCGACCGCGGCGCTGTCGGTGCTGCTGCAGGAAGGCATCGGCGACACGATCCGCGTCTCGCTGACCCCGGCGCCCGGCGAACCGCGCACGCGCGAAGTGCAGGTGGCGCAGGAGATCCTGCAGACGATGGGCCTGCGGGCGTTCACGCCGATGGTCGTCGCGTGCCCCGGTTGCGGCAGGACGACGAGCACCTTCTTCCAGGAACTGGCGGACAAGATCCAGACCTACCTGCGGGAGCAGATGCCGGTGTGGCGCTCCCGGCACCCCGGGGTCGAATCGATGAGCGTGGCGGTGATGGGCTGCGTGGTCAACGGTCCGGGCGAGAGCAAGCACGCGAATATCGGCATCAGCCTGCCGGGTTCCGGCGAGGCGCCGGTGGCACCCGTGTTCATCGACGGCGAGCGCAGCGTGACGCTGAAGGGCGAGCGCATTGCCGAGGAATTCCAGGCCATCGTCGACGGGTATGTGCGCCGGACGTACGGCCCCGCACCGGACTGAGCGATGACGCGCAAGAAACTGGCCGCCGTGCGCGGCATGAACGACCTGTTGCCTGCCGAGGCCCCCGTGTGGGAGTGGCTCGAGGCGCGGGTGGCCGACTGGGTCAGGAGCTACGGTTACCAGCTGATCCGCACGCCGCTGCTCGAGCACACGGAACTGTTCGTGCGCGGCATCGGCGAAGTGACCGACATCGTCGAGAAGGAGATGTACTCCTTCGAGGACAGGCTCAACGGGGAGAACCTGACGCTGCGCCCCGAATTCACCGCCGGAACGGTGCGCGCGGCGGTCGAGCACAACCTGACGTACGAAGGGCCGAGGCGCGTGTGGTCGATGGGGCCGGTGTTCCGCCACGAGCGTCCGCAGCGCGGCCGCTACCGGCAGTTCCACCAGGTGAACGTCGAGGCGCTCGGCTTTGCCGGACCGGACATCGACGCCGAGCACATCGTGATGCTCGCGCGCCTGTGGAAGATCCTCGGCGTCGGGCCGGTGCGCCTGGAGATCAATTGCCTGGGTCAGGCCGACGAGCGTGCGCGCCATCGCGCCGAGCTGATCACGTACTTCGAATCGCACCGCGACGCGCTGGACGAGGATGCGCAACGCAGGCTGCACACGAATCCGCTGCGCATCCTCGACACGAAGAACCCGGCGCTGGCGGAGGTTGTCGCGCAGGCGCCGAAGATCACCGGCTACCTCGGTGACGGATCGCGGGCGCACTTCGAGGGGCTGCAGCGCCTGCTGGAGGCGAGCGGCATTTCCTTCACAGTGAACCCCCGGCTGGTCCGCGGGCTCGACTACTACAACCTGACCGTCTTCGAGTGGATCACCGACGCGCTCGGCGCCCAGGGAACCATCTGCGGCGGGGGCCGGTACGACCCGCTGGTGGAGCGCATGGGGGGGCGGGCGTCGCCGTCGTGTGGCTATGCGTTCGGCATGGAACGCGTGGTCGAGCTGCTGAAGGAGTCAGCGACGGTCGACATGACCACCTCGACCGATGTCTACGTCGCGCACCAGGGCGGCGCGACCGCCGCGCAAGCGTTCCGGGTGGCCGAACAGCTGCGGGACGCGGGACTCGACGCCGTCTACCACGCGGGTGAGGGCAGCCTGAAGTCGCAGATGAAGAAAGCGGATGCCAGTGGCGCGGAGTACGCCGTCATCGTCGGCGAAGCTGAACTCGGGAATGGAGCCGTCGCGCTGAAGGCGCTGCGCGGACCGGCGGGCGCGGCTGGTGGCGGCGAGCAGCGTATCGTGCCGCTCGAACGGCTGGCCGACGAACTCGTGGATGCGCTGACGCGCAGCGAACAGCAGTCATGAATGGGGATGCGCGCTGAGCGCGCGCGAAGGAACGACATGGCATACGACCTCGAAGAACAGGAACAACTCGCGGAACTGAAGGCGTGGTGGGCGAAATACGGCAACTTCATCCTGACCGTAATCACGCTGGTGCTGCTCGGATTCGCCGCCTACAACGGCTGGCAGTGGTACCAGCGCGAACAGGCGGGGAAGGCGGCGGGCGTGTACGGCCAGCTCGAGAAGGCGATCGCGGCCCGCGACGCGGACAAGGCCGGTGCGCTGGCCGAGATGCTGACCAGCCAGTACTCGGGGACAGCCTACGCGTCCATGGCGGCGTTGCAGGTCGCGCGGGTGCAGGCCGAAGCCGGCAAGGCGGACCGCGCGCGCGAGTCGCTGCAGTGGGTGATCGACAAGTCCGGGCAGGCGGAACTGAAGGCCATCGCGCAGGTGCGGCTGGCAGGCGTCCTTCTCGACGAGAAGAAGTACGACGAGGCGCTGAAGCTGCTGGGCGGCGACGTGCCGGCTGCGCAGGCGGTCGAGTTCGCCGACCGGCGCGGTGACGTGTTCGCCGCGCAGAAGAAGTACGCCGAGGCCGCTGCCGCCTACAAGGATGCGCTGGCGCGCGCCGACGCCCAGCATCCCCTGCGGCAGTTGATCCAGCTGAAGCTGGACGCGCTGCCGGCGAGCGGTTCGTAGGCGGGGCGGCAATGACCGAAGCAACCTCGGCCCGTCCGCGCGGCGCTTTCCTGGCTCGCGCGTGCCTCGCGCTGTGGCTCGCCGCCGCGGCCGGCCTGACGGCCGGATGCTCCTGGATGCCGACCTGGATGGGCGGGTCGCCGTCCAAGGCGTCCGCCGCCGCGCCGCTGCCCGAGTTCAAGCCTGCGCTGACGGCGCGGATCGCCTGGCGCAAGGACATCGGTTCCGCACGCGGGTCCTACCTGCAACCGGCGGTGCTCGAGAACGCGGTCTTCGCGGCGTCGGCGGCGGGCGAGGTCGTGCGGCTCGGTCCGGCCAACGGCGAGGTCGTGTGGCGCGCCGACGCGAAGACGAAGATTTCCGGCGGCGTCGGCAGTGACGGCTTCATCGTCGCCGTCGGTTCTCCGCGCGGCGAAGTCGTGACGTTCGGCGCCGAAGGCAAGCCGATGTGGCGCGCCGCGGTGCAGGGCGAGATCCAGGCGCCGCCGCTGGTCGGACGCGGTCTGGTCATCGTGCGGGCCAGCGATTTCCGGATCACCGCTTTCGACGCCGAGTCAGGCCGTCGGCGCTGGTCCTACCAGCGCGCCGCGACGCCCCTGACGCTGCGCGGGCCGAACGAACTGGCGTTTGCGGGCGAGTTCGTCGTGGCCGGATTTCCGGGCGGCCGGCTGGTGGCGCTGACCACTTCGAACGGAGCCGTCCGCTGGGACGTCGCGGTGTCCGAACCGCGCGGCGCGACGGAAGTGGAGCGCCTGGCGGATGTCATGGGCCAGCCGCTGGTGGCGGCGGGCGACGTCTGCGCCGCCTCATACCAGGGGCGCCTCGCCTGTGTCGAGGCTGCCAACGGCGCCACGCGCTGGGCGCGCGACCTGTCCGCGGCCACCGGCCCCGGCGGCGATGAACAGAAGGTGTACGCGGTCGACTCCAAGTCGCACCTGTACGCCTTCTCGCGCACGGCCGGCGCGAGCGCCTGGCAGCAGCAGAAGCTGGCCAACCGTGACCTTTCTGCCCCGCTCGCGCTGCGCCGCGCCGTCGTCGTGGGGGACTTCCAGGGTTACGTTCATTTCCTGTCGCCGGAAGATGGCGGCTTTGTCGCGCGCATCGAACTCGGCAGCGCGATCGTCGCCACGCCCCGCGCCTCGGGGGGTGGTGCCATCGTGCAGACGCAGGACGGCGTCGTGGCCCTGGTCACCCTTGAATAGGCGCTCGCGCGCCGCGGCAACGTGAAGCCGGTCGTCGCACTGGTCGGGCGCCCCAATGTCGGCAAGTCGACGCTGTTCAATCGGCTGACCCGCTCGCGCCAGGCGCTCGTCGCCGATTTCCCCGGGCTGACGCGCGACCGCCACTACGGCGAAGGGCGCGGCGGGCCGCGCGACTACATCGTCATCGATACGGGCGGGTTCGAGCCCGTCAACGCCGAGGGCATCGTCCGTGAGATGGCGGCGCAGACCGAGCAGGCGATCGCCGAAAGCGACGTCATCGTCTTCGTCCTCGACGCCCGCGAGGGCCTGACTGCGCACGACCGGCGCATCGCCGAGCGCCTGCGCATCACCGGACGTCCGATCGTGCTGGCGGTCAACAAGGCCGAAGGCATGCGGTCGGAGGCGGTCGCCGAGTTCCACGAACTCGGCCTGGGCGAACCGCTGATGATCTCCGCCTCGCACGGCGACGGCGTGCGTGACCTGATGGAATTCGCGCTGGCGGGCTTCATGCAGCCCGCCGCGGTTGCCGACGACGAGGGAGCCGACGCCGAATCCGGGGGCAAGCGCATCCGCGTCGCCGTCGTCGGCCGCCCCAATGTCGGCAAGTCGACGCTGATCAACGCGCTGATCGGCGAGCAGCGGCTGATCGCGTTCGACCAGCCTGGCACGACGCGCGACTCGATCGAGGTCGAATTCGAGTTCCAGGGGCAGTCGTTCACGCTGATCGACACGGCGGGAATCCGCCGGCGCGGCAAGGTGTTCGAGGCGATCGAGAAGTTTTCGGTGGTCAAGACGTTGCAGTCGATCGCCGACTGCAACGTCGTGATCCTGCTGCTCGATGCGGCGTCCGAAATCGCCGACCAGGATGCGCACATCGCCGGGTTCGTGCTGGAGAGCGGGCGGGCCCTGGTCGTGGCGGTCAACAAGTGGGACGGACTGGACGACTACCAGCGCGACCGCATCAAGCGCGAGATCGACCGCAAGCTGCATTTCCTGCGATGGGCGCGCGTGCACCACATCTCGGCGCTGAAGAAGAGCGGGCTCGGCGCACTGATGCGATCGGTCGTGGAGGCACACCGGGCCGCGTTCGCGAAGCTCTCGACCCCCAAGCTCACGCGCGCCCTCATCGCGGCCGTCGCGCGCCAGCAGCCGGCCCGCGCCGGGCATTCGCGACCGAAGCTCCGGTACGCGCACCAGGGAGGTCACAACCCGCCCATCATCGTGGTGCACGGAAACTCGCTGGGGCACGTTTCGGATGCGTACCGACGCTACCTCGAATCGCAGTTCCGCGAGCACTTCGAGCTGACCGGTCAGCCGCCGCGCGTGGAGTTCCGTACGAGCAAAAACCCGTACGTCGCCTGACCTTCGCTCGCTGGCAAAGGCGTGGCTTTTGCGATACATTGAATTCAGCCGTCTCGTACCCACCTCCCATTGACGGCGCGGTTCAGCCGGAGGCCTTTCTCCCTCCGACCCCGCACACAACAAGCGTTGTCAAGCGCTGGAGCAAACATGAGCAATAAAGGGCAACTCCTACAAGACCCGTTTCTGAACGCACTTCGCAAGGAACATATCCCTGTGTCGATCTACCTGGTCAACGGCATCAAGCTGCAGGGCCAGGTCGAGTCGTTCGACCAGTACGTGGTCCTGTTGCGGAACACGGTGACCCAGATGGTCTACAAGCACGCCATCTCCACCGTGGTGCCGGCACGGCCGGTCAACCTCACGACGGAGTCCGACGCCTGACCGTCTTCCAGGTCGAGAACGGGCGCGCCGGGGGCGTTTCGCGCGCCTTCATGGTGAGTGTTGCCATCGGCCGCCGGGACGACCCCGATGCCGCCGAGGAATTGAGGCAGCTGGTCGAGTCGTCGGGCATCACGCCGGTCGGACATGTCGCCGTGCGCCGCGACCGCCCGGATTCCGCCTACTACATCGGGTCCGGCAAGGTCGAGGAGATCAAGGCGCAGGCCGCTGCCGCGGGCGCGGGTTTCGTCGTTTTCGATGTCGCCCTGACGCCCGCGCAGCAGCGCAACCTGGAGCGCGCCCTCGAACTGTGGGTGCTCGATCGCACCGCGCTGATCCTCTACATCTTTTCCCGCCGCGCCAAGAGCCGGGAAGGCAAGCTGCAGGTCGAGCTGGCTCAACTGGAACACCTGTCGACGCGCCTGGTGCGCGGGTGGTCGCACCTGGAACGGCAGCGCGGCGGCCTGGGCAAGACCGGCGGCCCCGGCGAGAAGCAGATCGAACTCGACCGCCGCATGATCGGCGTGCGGGTGCGGCAATTGCGCGAGCGCCTGAAGGTGCTCGAGAAGCAGCGGCGCACGCGGCGTCGGGCGCGCTCCCGCCGTGACGTGCTTTCCGTGTCCCTCGTCGGCTACACGAACGCAGGCAAGTCGACGCTCTTCAATGCCCTGACGCGCTCGGCCGCCTATGCGGCGGACCAGTTGTTTGCCACGCTCGACACGACGTCGCGCAGGTGCCACGTGGTCGATGGCGTGGAGGTCGTCCTGTCAGACACGGTCGGGTTTATCCGAGGTCTGCCGCATTCGCTGATCGAGGCCTTCAAGTCGACCCTCGACGAGACCGCCGAGGCGGACCTGCTCCTGCATGTGGTCGATGCGGCATCCCCCGCGCGCGAGGAGCAGATGGCCGAGGTCGACCGCGTGCTGGCCGAGATCGGGGCGGGCGACGTGCCGCGCCTCGTCGTCTACAACAAGATCGATATCGCGGGTCGCGAGCCGGAGGTGGTGCGAGACCCCTGTGATACGATCCTTTCCGTTGCGGTGAGCGCACGAACGGGTGCCGGTCTGGACCTGTTGCGGGGCGCGATCGCGGAATTTGCGCGGCGTTCGTCCGCCGACCAGCCATTCTCCGACGAAGCCCCCACTTGGTCGCCCTCAGCAACGGCGTAGCCCGATCCGGTACGCTACGTCGGCTCGTTTCATGAACATTCTCCTTCGCTAGGACACGCGATGTCGCTGAACGACCCCCAATGGGGCCGGGGTGGCGGTTCCAACGGTTCGAATGACGGCGGGCGCGATGGTGAGCGCCGGCCGCAGCGTCAAGACAACGACGGACCTCCCGACCTCGACGAACTCTGGCGCGACTTCAATCGCCGGCTGAACAGCATGTTCGGACGCCGCGGCGGTGGAGGGCGTTCGGGCGGCGGAGGGCTGGGCGGCCTGCGTCCGAACGGCAAGGGTGCCGGCGTGGGACTGACTGCGGTGCTCGCCGTGGTCGCGCTGATCTGGCTCGGAAGCGGCTTCTACATCGTGCCCGAGGGCCAGGTCGGCGTCGTGACCACCTTCGGAAAGTATTCGGAGACGACGCGCCCCGGTTTTCGCTGGCGCCTGCCGTGGCCGGTGCAGACGAGCGAACTCGTGGACGTCCTGTCGCTGCGCCGGGTCGAGGTCGGTACGCGAGGGCGGCCGGAGCGGCTGAAGGAAGCGCTCTTGCTGTCGGACGACGAGAACATCGTCGACATCCAGTTCGAGGTGCAGTACCGGATCAAGGACGACGGAGCGACCGATTACCTGTTCAACAGCCGCAATCCGACGGCGGCGGTGATCCAGACCGCCGAATCCGCGATGCGCGAGGTCGTCGGCCGCAAGACGATGGATTCGGTGCTGTACGAGTCGCGCCAGCAGATCGCGATCGAGGTGCGCGAGCGCATGCAGCAGATGCTCGACCGCTACGGCACGGGAATCCTGGTGTCGACGGTGGCCATCCAGAACGCGCAGCCGCCCGAGCAGGTGCAGGCGGCGTTTGACGACGCGGTCAAGGCCGGCCAGGACCGCGAGCGCCAGATCAACGAGGGCCAGGCCTATGCGAACGACGTGGTGCCCAAGGCCCGCGGCCTGGCGTCCAGGCTGATGCAGGAGGCCGAGGGCTACCGGACCCGCGTCGTCGAGACCGCACAGGGCGACGCGTCGCGCTTCCGCCAGGTCCTGACCGAATACCAGAAGGCGCCGCTGGTGACGCGGGATCGCATGTACATCGACACGATGCAGCAGGTGTTCAGCAACACGACCAAGGTGCTCGTGGATTCCCGACAGTCCAACCAGCTGCTGTACCTGCCGTTCGACAAGCTGATGCAGCAGGCGCTGCAGGACTCCGCCGCGCCGCGCCCCGCGCCGGCGGCCGGCGCCGAGTCGACCGCGCCGGTCGAAACGCGCAGCCGCGATACCTCGCTGCGCAGTCGTGACCGCGAAGCGCGCTGAGGAGAACCGATGAACCGCATACTTGCTCTCGTGGTGGGCGTCGTGATCGCGGCGGTGATCGTCCGCGCCAGCACGTTCGTCGTCGACCAGCGCCAATTCGCGATCGTGTTCCAGCTCGGGCAGATCACGCGCGTGATTACCGAGCCGGGCCTGTATTTCCGGCTGCCGCTGGTCCAGAACGTCGAGTACCAGGACCGCCGTATCCTGACGATCGACACTCCGGTGGCCGACCGTGTGCAGACGGCGGAAAAGAAGAACCTGCTGATCGACTCCTTCGTCCGCTGGCGGATCAACGACCCGCGCGCGTTCCGCGTCAGCTTCCCCGTCGGCGAGCGGGCGGCCGAGGAGCGCATCTCGACCCTCGTGCGCGACGCGCTGAACTACGCGGTGAACCGGCGCACCGTGAACGAGATCACGTCGCGCCAGCGGGAAAAGGCGATGGAGGAAATCCGCGTTGCCGTGCAGGAGGCCACCAAGGGCCTCGGCGTCGAGATCGTCGACGTGCGCCTGAAGCGGATCGACTTCGTCCCCGAGATCAGCGAGTCGGTGTATCGGCGCATGGAGGCGGAGCGCAAGCGGGTCGCCAACGAGCAGCGGGCCACCGGCTCCGCCGAGGGCGAGAAGATCCGCGCCGATGCGGACCGGCAGCGCGAGGTGCTGCTGGCCGAGGCCTACCGCGACGCCCAGAAGATCAAGGGCGACGGCGACGCGAAGGCGTCGGCGCTGTATGCGCAGGCCTTCGGTCAGAACCCCGATTTCGCCCAGTTCTACCGCAGCCTTGACGCCTATCGCGCGAGCTTCAGGAACCGGAACGACGTGATGGTGATCGACCAGTCGTCCGACTTCTTCAAGTACATGAAGGGGCCCAGCGGCGGCAAGCCCGTGCCGCAGCGGTGATGTGGACAACCCTGGGTCTGGCGTTCGCGCTGATGCTGGTCCTGGAGGGAATCCTGCCGCTGGTCGCGCCGGCCTCGTGGCGACGGATGTTCGCTCGCGTGACCGAACTCAACGACGGGCAGATCCGTTTCTTCGGCCTGCTCGCCGTCGCCGGCGGCGCGCTATTGTTCTGGCTGCAGAATTGACAGCCGGACCCCGACCAACCGCGTTCCCGGGCGCCTGAAGGGCGCCTTTTCATGTCGTCATGCCGCGCTGGCTGCTTCCCGAGAACATTTCCGACGTCCTGCCCCTCGAGGCAAGGCGGGTGGAAGAGCTTCGGCGTGCGCTGCTCGACCTGTATCGCAGCTACGGCTACGAACTCGTCATCCCGCCGCTGATCGAGTACCTCGATTCGCTGCTGACGGGGACCGGCAGCGATCTGGACCTGCGCATGTTCAAGCTCACGGACCAGGCGAGCGGACGCATGCTGGGACTGCGCGCGGATGCCACGCCGCAGGTCGCGCGGATCGATGCGCACATCCTGAACCGGACGGGCGTCGCGCGGCTGTGCTATGCGGGCAGCGTGCTGCACGCGCGTCCGCTGCATCCGCTGGCTTCGCGCGAACCGTTGCAGGTTGGCGCCGAGTTGTACGGGCTCGCCGGCCCGGCGGCGGACGCGGAAGTCATCGAACTCGCGGTCGCTTCGCTGCGGCTGGCGGGACTGGCCAGTGTGAGGCTCGATCTCGGCCACACGGGCGTCGTGCGCGCGCTGCTCGACCTCGCGCCGCCGGCGTCCGGCAGCGTGGATGACCTGCTGGCCGCGCTGAGTTCCAAGGACGAGCCGGCCCTGCGCGAGCTGGTGACTGGAATGCCGCAGGAGGCCGCCTCCGCGTTGCTCGAGCTGGTGCGGCTGAATGGCGGCGCGGAGGTGATCGAGCGCGCGCGCAGCCGGCTGCCGCGAGTCCCTGGAATCGGCGCCGCGCTCGACGAGCTCGCGACGCTCGCGCAGCGCAGCGGGGCCGACGTGTCATTCGACCTGGCGGACCTGCACGGCTACCGGTATCACAACGGCGTGACTTTCGCGGTCCACGTCGAGGGCCTGCCGAGCGCGGTGCTGCGTGGCGGCCGGTACGACGGCATCGGAAAGGCGTTCGGTCGCGCCCGGCCCGCGGTCGGGTTCTCGGTCTACCTGAGGGAACTCGTCCGCCTCGGCGAGGCCGGCGTGCAGCACGCCATCCTCGCGCCCGCGGGCGACGATCCGGAGCTGAGCGGACTCGTCCGGCAGCTGCGTCAGGCCGGCGAAGTCGTCGTGCAGTCGCTGCCGGGAGAGCAGGAGCAGACGGGCGATTTCGTGTTCGATCGCGAGATCAGGCAGAGCAACGGCAACTGGAGCGTGGTGGCGCGGCCTGCGTCACTGGCGAAATAGGAAACATCGATGGCAAAGAACGTGGTCGTCGTCGGCACCCAATGGGGCGATGAAGGCAAGGGCAAGATCGTCGACTGGCTGACGGAGAACGTCGATGGCGTTGTGCGCTTCCAGGGCGGGCACAACGCCGGGCACACGCTCGTCATCGGCGGCAAGAAGACGATCCTGCGACTGATTCCATCGGGCATCCTGCGGCCGTCCACGCGTTGCTACATCGGCAACGGCGTCGTGCTGTCGCCGACGGCCCTGCTGACGGAAATCGACGAGCTGCAGGGCGCCGGCGTCGACGTTGCCTCGCGACTGTCGATCAGCGGCAACTGCCCGCTGATCCTCGAGTATCACGTGGCGCTCGACAAGGCGCGCGAAGGCCGTCGTGGCGACTCCAAGATCGGCACGACCGGACGCGGCATCGGACCCGCGTACGAGGACAAGGTCGGCCGGCGGGCCGTCCGCGCGCAGGACCTGTTCGATCCCGCGCACTTCGGACAGCAGGTGCGCGAGGCGCTCGACTATCACAACTTCGTGCTGCAGAACTACTTCGGGGCGGCCGCCGTCGATCCCGCGCGGGTCATCGACGAAACGCTGCGTCTCGCCGACCGGCTGCGTCCGATGATCACCGACGTCTCGTACCAGCTGAACAAGGTGATGGCGGCGGGCCAACGGCTCCTGTTCGAAGGTGCGCAGGGCACGCTGCTCGATGTCGATCACGGCACCTACCCGTATGTGACATCGAGCAATACCGTGTCCGGCGCGGCGTGCGCGGGCGCGGGGGTCGCACCGCAGCGGCTCGACTACGTGCTTGGCATCACCAAGGCCTATTCGACCCGCGTCGGATCCGGGCCGTTCCCGACGGAGCTGGCCGATTCGGTGGGCGAGCACCTGCGCGACAAGGGCCAGGAGTTCGGATCCGTCACGGGTCGCCCGCGACGCTGCGGCTGGTTCGACGCCGCGGGCCTGAAGCGGTCGGTCCAGTTGAACGGCACGACGGGACTCTGCATCACCAAGCTCGACGTGCTCGACGGCCTGCCGACCGTGCGGCTCAACACCGGATACCGGATGGGCGGAGAGTCGATCGATATCCTGCCGTACGGTGCCGAGGCGGTCGCGCGCTGCGAGCCGGTCTACGAGGATTTCCCGGGCTGGAGCGAGTCGACCTTCGGCGTGCGCCAGTGGGAGCAGCTGCCGGCGAACGCGCGCCGCTACCTCGACCGCCTGTCCGAAGTGCTCGGCGTGCCGATCGACCTGGTATCCACCGGTCCGGACCGCGAGCAGACCATCGTGCTGCGTCACCCGTTCCGCTGAGGCGCGCGAAGGTTCCGGTGAAGGACCTGTACGTCAGCTGGGACGAGTACCACCGCCTGGTGGAGCGGCTGGCGCTTGCCGTGCACGAGTCCGGCTGGCGCTTCGATTCGCTGCTGTGCCTGGCGCGCGGGGGCCTGCGGGTCGGCGACGTCATCTCCCGGATCTACGACAGGCCGCTCGCCATCCTTGCGGCCAGTTCCTACCGGGCGGCGGCCGGCACCGAGCAGGGCTCGCTCGACATCGGCGAGTTCATCACGATGACCGGCGGCTCGCTGACCGGAAACCTGCTGCTGATCGATGACCTGGTCGACTCGGGCGTGACCCTGACGCGGGTGATCGAGCACCTGCGGCAGCGCTATCCGGCGATCACCGAGGTCCGTACCGGCGTGATCTGGTTCAAGGCCTGCTCGACGTTCCGGCCGGACTTCTTCGTGCAGCACTTGCCGACCAACCCGTGGATCCATCAGCCGTTCGAGGTCTACGACGCGATGGGACCGGAGAAGCTGGCCGCACGGCTGCGCAGCCAGGGCGGCGACTGAAAGCCGGCCACGGGGCGGACAGCCACGCAATGCAAAGAGCCGGCCACGGCCGGCTCTTTGAGACAATGCTGGTGCCCAGGAGAGGACTCGGTCACGTGCCGCGACCCCGGCGCCGCCTGCAGGCGGCGCCATTCTCGTCCTCGCGCGACACACGCAGGTGTGTCGCTTGCAGCGCACCGGAAAGGCAAAGAGCCGGCCAAGGCCGGCTCTTTGAGACAATGCTGGTGCCCAGGAGAGGACTCGAACCTCCACACCTTGCGGCGCTAGTACCTGAAACTAGTGCGTCTACCAATTCCGCCACCTGGGCAGGGGGCGCTCGTTACGTGCCTGAAATTCAGGCAAGCCGCAAATTCTAACTGCGGCGCAGTTGATGTCAAATTGAACCCACGGCCAGCTCTCATCGGGAGCGGCAGAAAGAAGAAGTGACTTCCAAATCAACCAAGATCGGCGCTGACGCCATCCTCGAGGCCCTGACGGTGGCGCGCGCGCCGCTGACCCCGGTCGACCTCGCCGAGAGGCTCGCGCTGCGCGACGACGACGACCGCACGGCGTTCAACGCCCAGGTCGAGGAACTCGAGCGTGCGGGCCGCATCGTCCGCAACCGTGCCGGGCTGCTGCTGGTCGCCGCGCGCGCGAACCTGCTGTCCGGCCAGGTGCAGGGGCACCGCGACGGTTTCGGCTTCCTGATCCGCGACGACGGCGGCCAGGACCTCGTGCTTTCCGAGCACGAGATGAGCAAGGTGCTGCACGGCGACCGCGTGCTGGCCCGCATCACCGGCACCGATCGGCGCGGCCGGCCCGAAGGCGAGATCGTCGAGGTCATCGAGCGCCGCACCAACAAGCTCGTCGGCCGTCTGCTGAACGAGCGCGGCGTGATGATCGTCGTTCCCGAAGACCAGCGCATCCAGCACGACATCCTGGTTCCGCCCGGCGCCGCCATGACGGCGGCGGCGGGCCAGGTCGTGGTGGTCGAGATCCTGCAGCAGCCGCAGCGCTACGTGCAGCCAGTGGGCCGCGTCGTGGAGGTTCTCGGCGCGATCGATGACCCCGGCATGGAAATCGAGATCGCGGTGCGCAAGTTCGCCGTGCCGCACGAGTTTCCGTCGCAGACCCTGGAGCAGGCCGAGGCGCTGCCCGACGGCGTGCTGCCGAAGGACTTCCGGGGTCGCGTCGACCTGCGCGACGTGCCGCTGGTGACGATCGACGGCGAGGATGCGCGCGACTTCGACGACGCCGTCTACTGCGAGCCGATCGCGGGGCGGCGCAAGGGCTGGCGCCTGATCGTCGCGATCGCCGACGTCAGCCACTACGTGAAGCCGGGCGACCCGCTCGACGTCGAGGCCCAGAACCGCTCGACCTCCGTGTACTTTCCGCGGCGCGTGATCCCGATGCTGCCGGAGAAGCTGTCCAACGGGCTGTGTTCGCTGAACCCCAACGTCGACCGCCTGGTGATGGTGTGCGACTGCGTGGTGACCAGCAAGGGCGCCGTCGACGCCTACCAGTTCTACCCGGCCGTGATGCACTCGCACGCGCGGTTGACCTATACCGACGTGTGGGAAGCCCTGTCCGTTCCCGGGTCGCGCGCGGCGCAGCGCATCGGCGACCTGATGCCCCACCTGCAGGACCTCTATGCGCTGTACGAGACGCTGGCGCAGGCGCGCGAAGCGCGCGGCGCGATCGACCTCGAGACGACCGAAACCTACATCGTGTGCGACCCCAACGGCCGGATCGACAAGATCCTCCCGCGCGTGCGCAACGACGCGCACAAGCTGATCGAGGAGTGCATGCTCGCCGCCAACGTCTGCGCGGCGGACTTCCTCGCGCGCGGCAAGCAGCCGAGCGTGTACCGCGTGCACGAAGGTCCGACCCCCGAGCGGCTGGCGAACGTGCGCACGCTGCTCAAGACGCTGGGCCTGCACCTGGAAGGCGGCGACGACCCGGAGCCGGCCGACTACGCGCAGCTGCTGAAGAAAGTACGGCTGCGTCCGGATGCGCAGCTGCTGCAGACGGTACTGCTGCGGTCGATGCAGCAGGCGATCTACAGCCCGCACAACTCGGGCCACTTCGGCCTCGCCTACAAGGCCTACACCCACTTCACTTCGCCCATCCGGCGCTATCCGGACCTTCTGGTGCACCGCTCGATCAAGGCGATCCTCGACCGCAAGCCGTATGTGCCGGTCGTGACCGGCACGCCCGACACGGCGGCGGCGCCGGCGGCCGCGCGAGCCGCGCTGCGCGCGGCGCAGAGTCGCAGGCAGGCGGAGCCGAACGAGGCGAACGCCGTGTGGGAGAAGCTCGGGCTGCTGTGCTCGGCAAACGAGCGCCGCGCCGACGACGCCTCGCGCGATGTCGAGGCGTGGCTGAAGAGCTACTACATGCGCGAGCGGGTCGGGGAGACCTTCAGCGGCACGGTCAGCGCCGTCGTGCCGTTCGGCATCTTCGTCGTCCTCGACGACCTCTTCGTCGAAGGCCTGGTGCACGTCTCCGAACTCGGCTCCGAGTACTTCCTCTTCAACGAGGCGCTGCACGAATTGCGGGGCGAGCGGACCGGCCTGCGGTACCGGCTCGGCGACCGCCTCACGGTCCAGGTCGCGCGGGTCGACCTGGAAGCGCGGCGCATCGAATTCAGGATGGTCAAGGGCGATACGCGCAAGGCGCTGCTGGCCGGAACGCCGGAGCCGCGCGAGAAGGAGCGCAAGCGCGGCGAAACGGTCGAGGAGCGGCGGGATCGGCAGGCCAAGATCGCTCAGCGGCGCGAGGGACGGCGCGGCCAGCTGCACAAGATCGGGAAGAAGGGCCCAAAGACGGCGCGCCAGGTCAAGGTGCGCAAGCGGGAGCGCTGATGTCCGGCAAGCGGATCCTCGCGGGCTTTCACGCCGTCGGTGCACGGCTGCGGCATGCGCCGGCATCGATCGAGGCGATCTACGTCGATGCCCGCCGGCGTGACGGCCGCATGGCGCAGCTGCAGCAGCGCGCGGCTGAACTGAAGGTCAAGGTCATTGCGGCCGACCCGGAACGCCTGCGGGGCATGGCGGGCGAGGCGCCCCACCAGGGCGTGGTTGCCGTTGCCGAGCAGCTCGACCAGGTGCTGAGCTTCGAGGACGTGCTGAACGACGTCCGCGCCGACACGCTGCTGCTGCTGCTCGACGGTGTCACCGATCCGCGCAACCTCGGGGCCTGCCTGCGCGTGGCCGATGCGGCCGGCGTGCAGGCCGTCGTGGTGCCGCGTGATCGCTCGGCGGGCCTGACGCCGGCGGCTCTCAAGGCAGCCGCCGGGGCGGCCGAGGCGGTGCCCCTGATCGACGTCACCAACCTCGCACGCGCGATGGACGACCTGCGCGATGCCGGCGTGCGGCTGATCGGCGCCGCCGGCGAGGCCGACGATTCCCTGTTCGACCTGGACCTCACCGGCCCGCTGGCATGGGTGCTCGGAGCCGAAGGCGCGGGACTGCGCCGACTGACGCGCGAGCGTTGCGATGCGCTGGCACGCATCCCCATCATCGGCCACGTGGAAAGCCTGAACGTTTCGGTGGCGACGGGAATCTGCCTGTACGAGGCCGTGCGCCAGCGCCTGGCGTCCGCCGGCTAGGCACCGGCGGGTTCGCGTGCGCCCCCCGGGTGCCCGTGCATCCTTGATCTGATCCACTGGCGGGCGCACCATCGAGCCATGCTTGCGACAGTCCTGGGAGTCCTGTTCCTCGCGGCGTTCACGCTGCTGCCGCTGCACTGGGTTGCGATCGGCGCCCCCTGGGCGTCGATCGCGGTGGCGTTCGTCGCGATCCCGCTCGTCGATGCCTGGGTCGGCGCGCCCCGGCGGGTGCTGGCGGAGCGGCGCCCGATCCCCTTCGTGCGGTGGATTCCGCGCCTGCAGTTGCCGCTGCAGGCGACCCTGCTGATCGGAGCGGTGGGCGCGGCACCGGATCTGGCCTTGGGCGAACTGCTTGTCTTCGCCCTCGCAGTGGGCACGGTCACCGGCGGCATGGGCATCACCATCGCTCACGAGCTCGGTCATCGTTCGTCGCGCCTGGACCGCGCCGTCGCCAAGGCGCTGCTCGTCAGCGTCATGTACGGGCACTTCTTCGTCGAGCACGTGCGCGGCCACCACGTGCGCGTTGCCACCCCGGACGATCCGGCGACGGCGCCGCGCGGAATGACCGTCTACCGCTTCATCCCGCGTTCAGTGGTCGGCAGCTTCACTCACGCATGGCGGCTGGAGCGGATGCGCCTCGCGCGGTTGCAGCGTCCCGCCTGGCATCCGTCCAACTGGGTGCTGACGGGGTCCGTGCTGTCGCTCGTCCTGCTGGTGGCGGCGGCTGCTGCCGCAGGTCCCCATGGCGCGCTGCTGTTCGCGATCCAGTCGGTCTGGGCGTTCGTGCTGCTGGAAATCATCAATTACGTGGAGCACTACGGACTGCAGCGCAGGAGGGTCGATGGCCGCTACGAGCCCGTGCGCGAAGAACACTCCTGGAATGCCGACTTCGCCGTGAGCAACTGGGTGCTGTTCAACCTGCAACTGCACTCGGATCACCACGCGCACATGAACCGGCCGTTCGAGGACTTGCGCACGGTCCCCGACGCGCCGCAACTGCCGGCCGGCTATCCCGCGATGGTCCTGCTCGCGCTCGTGCCGCCGCTGTGGTTCTCCGTGATGGATCGTCGCCTTCCCGCCGCGGCCTAGGCCGGATTCCGTCGATCGAGCGTCCTCTACCCTCATGGACAATGCGATCGCGCGGGCGCGGGAGCTGATCGGCAGCGCGCGCCGTCTGGCCGTGCTGACCGGTGCCGGCATCTCTGCCGAGAGCGGGATCCCCACGTTCCGTGATGCGCAGACCGGGCTGTGGGCGCAGTACGACCCGATGCAGCTGGCGACGGAAGAGGGGTTCCGTGCCGATCCTGCGCTTGTGTGGCGCTGGTATGCCTGGAGGCGCGGACTGGTGGCTGGCGCGCAGCCGAATGCGGGGCATCGGGCGCTGGCAGCCGCGCAGTCCCGCTACGAACACCTCGCGCTGATCACGCAGAACGTCGATGGACTGCACGCGCGCGCCGGCAGTACCGAACTGATCGAACTGCACGGCAACATCATGCGCACGGTCTGCCTCGATCGGTGCGGATTCGCGGAGGCGGCGCCGGAGCGGCTGCCGTCGGGGGAGCCGCCGACGTGCCCCCGGTGCGGCGGCTGGCTGCGGCCGGATGTCGTCTGGTTCGGCGAAATGCTGGATCCGGAGGTGCTGCAGGCCGCCGGTGCGCAAGCCGCTCGATGCGATGCGATGCTGGTGGTCGGGACCTCCGGCCTGGTCTATCCGGCCGCCGGACTTCCTGTCGGTGCCCGCCGGGCCGGAGCGCCGGTCATCACCGTGAACCCGGAAGCGACCGAGCTCGACGGGCTGGCGGCGGTCTGCGTCCGGGGCAGGGCGGCCGAGGTGCTGCCCCGGCTGCTGGCGGCGCAGGCGCCCGGCTGAGCGCTGCCGCCCCGGGTTGTGGAAACAGGCCTTTCCAGGCTAGAATCAC
This sequence comes from Burkholderiaceae bacterium, assembly GCA_029883565.1. Taxonomy (GTDB): domain Bacteria; phylum Pseudomonadota; class Gammaproteobacteria; order Burkholderiales; family Burkholderiaceae_F; genus JAOUJD01. Next base: position 8,003 of record JAOUJD010000004.1, on the reverse strand, counting down.
AGGCTTTTCAAGCCCTTGCGCTCTGATATCGAGCGGCCCGTCCCTCCTTGCGTGCAGGAGCGTCGGACACGAAACCGGGGCTTCCTTGCCACACCGCGGACGACGCCACGGGTGGCTTCAATCCACAGGGAACGCGAAGGAGAACGTCGGATGCGTCATTACGAAATCTGTTTCATCGTCCACCCCGACCAGAGCGAGCAGGTGCCCGCGATGATCGAGCGGTACCGGACGCTGATCACCGGCAACAGCGGCGCGGTGCATCGCGTCGAGGACTGGGGCCGTCGTCAGCTGGCCTACCCGATCGAGAAGCTGGTCAAGGCCCACTACGTCCTGATGAACATCGAGTGCGACGGCAAGACGCTGGACGAACTCGAGAACGGCTTCCGCTACAACGATGCCGTGCTGCGCCACCTGACTATCAAGATGAAGAAGGCCGAAACCGCCGCGTCGCCGATGATGAAGGTCGTCGAGCGCGAAGAAGCGAAGAAGGCGGCGTCGGAGCCTGTCGCGCCGGCGGCGCAGCCGGCAGCGCCGGCGGCTGCACCGGCCGCGGCCTGAGGCAGGATCGGCCGAGAGGCGAAGACTGACGAGAGCGTGAACCAGGTCCGGCTACGGGCCGCGCCGGTGGCGAGAAGCGCGCTGCGCTACACCCCGGCAGGCGTCCCGGTTGCGGAACTGAGCCTGCGGCATGACGGCGCAGTGGCCGAAGCGGGCATCGAGCGGCAGCTGGCATTCGAGTTTGCAGCGGTCGCGGTCGGACCGGTGGCCGTCGCCCTGGAACGCGAACCGCTCGGCAGGACACTCGACATCGCCGGTTTCATCGCACCGAAGAGCCGCCGCTCGAGCCGACTGATCGTTCACATCACCGAATACGCGAGTACTGAAGGAGTCTGAAATGGCAATGGGAGCACGAGGCAAAGGCAAGGGGAAGGGCAAGCCGCGCCGCAATGACAAGCAGAACGCCCTGTTCAAGCGCAAGCGCTTCTGCCGCTTCACGGCGGAGAAGGTCGACCAGATCGACTACAAGGATGTCGAAACGCTGCGCGACTTCGTCGGCGAGAACGGCAAGATCACGCCGGCCCGCCTGACCGGGACCAAGGCGCATTACCAGCGTCAGCTGGACACGGCCATCAAGCGGGCGCGCTTCCTCGCGCTGCTGCCGTACACAGACACGCACTGAAACAGGCACTGAACGAGGGCACCATGCAAATCATCCTCCTGGAACGTGTGGCCAACCTGGGCCAGCTGGGCGAAGTGGTCAAGGTCAAGGAAGGCTACGCGCGCAACTTCCTGATCCCGCAGGGCAAGGCGCGTCGCGCCACCGAGGCGGCGATCAAGGAATTCGAGGTGCGCCGCGCCGACCTCGAAAAGGCCCAGGCCGAACGCCTGAGCGCTGCGCAGGGCGTCGGCGAGAAGCTCAACGGCGTCAACGTCAAGATCACGGCCAAGGCCGGGGTCGACGGCCGCCTGTTCGGGTCCGTCACCAACTACGACATCGCCGAGGCGCTCACCAAGCAGGGCTTCGCCGTCAACAAGGCACAGATCCGCATGCCGCAGGGGCCGCTGAAGACCGTCGGTGACCATTCCGTCACGGTCGCTCTGCATACCGACGTGGTCGCGGAAGTCACCATCACGGTGGTCGGCGAGCAGGCCTGACGTCGCCGGCCGCGATCGACGCGACGGCGGCCCCCGGGCCGCCGTCGTCGTTTTCGGGATGTGCGATCACCGGATCGCGGTCCTCATCGCTTGTATAGTGGCGGGGCCCGCCGTCCCGAAGCCTGCGCCGCCCCCTCCGTGAATCAGCCCGTCGATCCGCAACTCGCGGCCGTCCGCACCCCGCCTCACTCGATCGAGGCCGAGCAGTCCGTGCTCGGAGGCCTGCTGATCGACAACGCTGCATGGGACAGGATCGCGGACCTCGTGGGCGTGGCCGACTTCTATCGCCAGGACCACAAGCTGATCTTCGGTGCGATCAGCCGGCTGATCGACGGCGGCAAGCCGGCCGACGCGGTGACGGTGTACGAGACCCTGCGCAACACCGGCAAGGTCGACGACGCCGGCGGGCTCGTGTACCTGAACACGCTGGCGCAGAACACGCCGTCGGCGGCCAACATCCGGCGTTATGCCGAAATCGTGCGCGAGCGCTCGGTGCTGCGGCGCCTCGTGACCGCGGGCGATGAAATCGCCACGAGCGCGCTCAATCCGGCTGGCCGCGAAACCAAGCAGATCCTCGACGACGCCGAGACCAAGGTCTTCCAGATCGCCGAGGAGGGCGCGCGCGGGCGTCAGGGCTTCCAGGAAATCCAGCCGCTGCTGACCAAGGTGGTCGAGCGGATCCAGGAATTGTTCGAGCGGGCCGACCCGTCCGAGGTCACCGGCGTGCCGACCGGCTTCACCGACCTCGATTCGAAGACGTCCGGCCTGCAGCCCGGCGACCTCGTGATCGTTGCCGGCCGGCCCGCCATGGGAAAGACGTCGCTCGCACTGAACATCGGCGAGCACGTTGCGATCGACAAGGGCATGCCGGTCGCGGTGTTCTCCATGGAGATGGGGGCGACGCAACTGGCGCTGCGGATGCTGAGTTCGGTCGGCAAGCTCGACCAGCAACGGCTGCGCACGGGCCGGCTGTTCGACGAAGACTGGCCCAAGCTGACCGCCGCGATCCAGAAGATGCACGAGGCGCCCCTGTACATCGACGAGACGCCGGCCATGACGTCGATCGACCTGCGCGCGCGGGCGCGACGCCTGGCGCGCACCTGCGGAAGGCTCGGCCTGATCATCGTCGACTACCTGCAGCTGATGAGCGCGAGCGGGCAGGGCGAGAACCGCGCGACGGAGATCTCCGAGATCTCGCGCGGGCTGAAGGCGCTGGCGAAGGAACTTGCGGTCCCGGTGATCGCGCTGTCGCAGCTGAACCGGACCGTCGAGACGCGGACCGACAAGCGTCCCGTGATGTCGGACCTGCGCGAGTCGGGCGCGATCGAGCAGGACGCCGACCTGATCCTGTTCATCTACCGGGACGAGGTCTACAACCCGGATACGAACGACAAGAACGTCGCCGAGATCATCATCGGCAAGCAGCGCAACGGCCCGATCGGGCGCGTCAACCTGCGCTTCGACGGGCAGTACACCCGCTTCGAGAACCTGGCGCGCGGCTCCGGCTACTCATGACCTCCCAGTTCGTCCCGGACCGCAGCGATCGACGGCGCCCCGTGCGCAGCGTGCTGCGCCGGCTGGTGCCGCGCGATCGCCGCTTCTTCGTGCTGTTCGGGCGACAGGCGGACCTGTGCGTCGAGGGCGTCGAGGCGCTCGCCCAGCTTCTGGCCGACGTGCGGGATCCGAACGGTCGGGTGCGCGACATCGAGGCGATCGAGAAGCGTGCCGACGGCGTGGTCGGTGAAACGCTCGCGCTACTGCGCCGTTCGCTGCTCCCGCCGTTTCCGCGCGCCGCCATCCACGGCCTGATCAACCGCCTCGACGACGTGCTCGATCTCGCCGAAGACGCGGCGCAATCCCTCCATCTTTACCACGTGACCGTCGTCACGGCGGATGCCCAGCGGCTGGCGGACCTCGGCGTGCAGGCGACCCGCAAATTGCAGCAGGCGGTCGCGGCGCTGTGCTCGACCGACGATCCGCGGCAGGCGCTGGCGTTGTGCGACGAGGTCGACGACCTGGAGGCGCAGGCGGACCACGTGATGCGCGCCGCCATGTCCCGGCTGTTCCGCGAGGAGCAGGACGCGCGTCAGCTCGTCAAGCTGCGCGCGATCTACGAGTTGCTCGAGGAACTGACCGACAAGTGCAAGCACGCGGCGGCCGACGTCGTGGCGCTGGCGCTGCACTGAACGGGGACGGCTAGGTGACCGAACTGCTGTGGGTCGTCGCCGTGCTGCTCATCGTCGTGGGTGCCATCGGCACCGCGCTGCCCGCGCTGCCAGGGGTGCCACTGATCTTCGGCGGCGTGCTGCTGGCGGCCTGGGCCGAGGACTTCCAGCGCATCGGCGGCTGGACCGTCGGGGTGCTGGCCGTGCTCGCCGTGATCGGCGTGGTCGTCGACTACGTCGCGGCGTCGATGTCGGCGCAGCGTGCCGGCGCAAGCCGGCATGGCATCGTGGGCGCCGCGCTTGGCACCGTGGTTGGCATCTTCACCGGACTGTGGGGGCTGGTGTTCATGCCGCTGGCCGGCGCTGCAATCGGCGAGTTCATCGCCCACAGGGACGCACTGCGCGCCGGCCGGGTCGGAGTGGCGACCTGGTTCGGGCTCCTGATCGGCACCGCCGTCAAGATCGCCGTCGCCTTCACGATGATCGGCGTCTTCGTCGCCGCGCTTGTCCTGTAGCAGGAAGCGCGGCGCCTAGGCGCGGCTGGCGGCGTGACGATGCGCCTGTTCCGCCGCCGGTTCCCTGCCATGGCTGCGGGCGGCGCGGTTCCTCGCCCCTCAAGCCGCAAGGCCGCTGAGCCAATCGCTGAAGGCCCTGAGCCCGGTGACTTTCAGGTCGAACTGGCGGCCAGCCCGGATGCACGCTTCAAACAGATTCTGCCCATGCGAGCGGACGCAGGAAATGACGAAACCCGGCTTCGGGCCTCGCAGGTTGACCAGCTGCACGGGAACTCCGTGACAGTTCGTGGCGAAGAAGAGCGGACCTCCGCGTTCGCGCGGGTCTACATCGACGGTCACCAGCCGCTGCACTGCTTCCAGCGAGTCAGGACCCCACAGTCCCAGCAGTACCCACCCGTCGGTCATGTCGGTGTAGGCGGGATCTGCCCACTGAGCTGCAATCGGACCGGTCAGGTCGAGGACGACCGCATGGTTGGGCTTCAGGCAGCCGGCAAGTGTCCGGCCGTTCCAGACAGCCTGCCCGGGTCTGGTCAGGCCCAGTCCCTGGACGCCGGACCCTTGCAGAATTGCCTTGGGTCGATGACTGAGGTCCGTCAGGCCAACGGCGCAGTCTCCCTCTGGCGGCTCGAACCGCTCGACCACCGGCCAGCCGCCCAGTTCTGTTTCAACTGGTCTTCCTGCCCACTCGGGCAGCGTTATGGCTCGCGCATGCGTTATCACGCCTTCATCCTCTCGCCCGAAGGATCGTAAAAGGGCGGCTTCGCAAATGCCGCTTCGACCTCACGGCCCTCTTCAATCCAGAGCCTGACCTTGCCGCCTTCGCGCCAGTCTTCATCGGGCTCAACCAGAGCCAAGCCGATGGTCTTGTCGAGCAGTGGGCTGTAACGAATGGACGTTACACGGCCGAGCTGGCGGGGGCCCTTGACCACCAGGGCGCCGTCCAGGACCGGCGACCTGCCTTCCAGGCTGAAAGCGATGAGCTGCTCCTTGAGCGGCCTGTCCGAAAACAATTGCAGCATCGGCTTGCCGACAGTTTCCGTCTTGTTGCGATTCAACATCCAGCCGAATGACGACTCGAAGAGATTGGTGAACCCATCGGTATCGAGACCCGGCACCGCGTGTCCCTTTTCCAGTCGGCAGATGTTCAGGCACTCGATGCCGAATGGAACCAGCCCCAACGGTTTGCCGGCTTCCAGGATTCGACTCCACAGGTAGCCGGCCTGGCTGGAAGGGCAGAGCAACTCGTAGCTCAACTCGCCGACAAAGCCCATGCGCATGGCGATGACGTCGATCCCGGCAACCTTCATCCGAGCCCAGGTCAGGAACGGCAGCGCCTCATTGGAAAGGTCGGCGTCGGTCAGCTTTGAAAGTATCTCCCTGGACTTCGGTCCAGCGAGGTTCATGCCGGCGCGCGTTTCCGTCAGGTTCACGATGTTGACCTGCCAGTCTTCCTCGCGGCACCACCTGGAAAACCATTCTTCGGTCAGTGGCGCCCGACCCGCCAGGGTAGTGACGAAGTAATCGTCGTCTCCCATCTTGAGAATTACGCCGTCGTCGAGCAGTACGCCTTCCTCGTTGCAGGAAGAGCTGTACAGGATCTTGTTGCCGGTCAGGCTGCCCACCTCCCTGGTCATGATCCTGTTGAGAAGCCTTTTCGCATCCGGCCCGAAGACACGAAACTTTCCCAGCATGGAGACGTCGCAGATGCCGGCAGCATGGTGGACCGCGAGACTTTCGGCCTCTTCGTTCCCGAAGTCCATCATCCGGATCCAGCTGCCCAGTCGCATGGGCTTGCCGCCATGCGCGAGTTGCACGTGGTGAAGCGGTGAACGCTGCGGATTATCGTGGTGCCCGAAGGCCATGGAACCCATGCTCATCGATGAGACGGGCGGGCGGGTCGTGGGCAGTACGCGCGATCCGAGCTCCGGCCGCTTCCTGGCGAGCAGATGCGCGAAATTGGCCTCGCACATTCCGCCCTGGCAGGCCCCCTGGGTAGCGGTCGTATACCGCTTGCACGTTTCGATGTCGCCGAACCCTTCTTCGATTGCCTGCTCGACGTTCTTCTCGCTCACATCATGGCAATAGCAGACAAAGGTCTTCGATTTCTTCTCGTCTTCGGTCGAGAGGGGCTGCGCAGAAACGGTCCACGCCGGCGATGAACCCTCAAACGCCTGTCCAGCCTCCGGCTCGGTCGCCCCGATCTCGATGCCAAGGCTTTTCAGAGCCCTGGCAGCCGCGGTCCTGGCTTGTGCCTTGATCGCCTCGGGGTCTTCAAGACCGAGCAGCCTCCCGGCCGCCTGGTAGGCTGGCGGAATGTTTTCGGGCAGGTAGAAGTTCCGTCCGGAGTCGTAAGTCATTCTGGCTCCGGCCTGACCCAGCAGCTTGTGGCGCGGGTAGCGACCGGATGAGGCGACGATGGTGTCGCAAGGCACGTCTTGGACGTCAGACCCGTCCGGCTTCGCCAGTGTCGCGCCGTTGACTCGTGTCCGCCCGCGGGAGCCCGTTAGCGTATAGCCGCTCCAGATCCTGACGCCCTTGTCGGAAAGCCTCGTCCTGAGGGCTTCATCCCCGCCGCTCCTGCGATAGTCGACCAGCCCCGCCAGCTTGATGCCCTTGTCCATCAATTCAAGCCCGACGCGGTACAGGTAGTCATCTCCTCCGGCGAGCAGTATCAGGCTGCCGGGCTTGATGCCCCAGAGGTGAATGAGCCTCTGCGCTGCTTCAGGCAGGATGATTCCGGGCCGGTCGTTGTTCTCGAACAGCATGGGCATCGAACCTGCCCCGGTTGCGACGACGGTAGTACCGGCCCGCACGTGGTAGACGCGCTCCAGCACGCCCTGTTTTCCATCGCCGCCGCAGGACTGAACGCAGATGGTCAGACCGTCCGGGTAGATCGCCGACACCCAGGTGGACGTGAGGACCCTGACATTGCTGTGCGCCAGCAACCGGCGGATCGATTCTTGCGCACGGCGGTATCCCGCTTCGCCCTGGAAGGCTTCGAAACCTCCCAGCCACGCGTCAGCCTCGGCCAATACCACCCTGATCCCAGTTTGCGCCGCGGTAATGGCGGCCTCGATTCCTGCGAGGCCGCCGCCCACCACCAGCATCTCCGGATTCAGGTTCACGGCGTCAAACTCCGGCTTCTTTGCGAGCGGTTTGACGGTGGCCATGTTGCCGGGCATCGCACGGAAGACCTCCTTGACCCGCTTCCACAGCCACTGGGGCTTGTAGAACATCTTGTAATAGAAGCCCGTAGGCATGGCCCAGGAGAACGAGCCGGCGAGCGCCTTCGGGTCGAACTCGACGCTGCCCTGAGGCTCTACCGCCATGCCTTCCCTGACCGATGTCTGGCACGTCTTCACATGCATTCGCCCGTCCACGCTCATCGTGCAGCGCGAGCATTGGCCGCTCAGGCAGGACGGTGCACGGCGGCGGTGGTACTTGAACGAGCGTGAAAACGTGTCGATGCCGGAAGCCAGCAGCGCTGAGGCAACCGTGTCCCCTTCGAAAGCGTCGACCTGTCGCCCCCGGTAGAAGATCTTCACGCGTTTCCCGCGATCGGTAACCTGGGTCTTGCTCTCTGGCAGGCGGCCGGTCATGGGGCTATTCCTTGGAGATTTCATGAGTGACGGTGTTCCGCCTGACCTTCAGCCAGCTCCGGCAACCC
>JAOUJD010000374.1 GCA_029883565.1 Burkholderiaceae bacterium | reverse complement strand
CGGTGAGGCCGGCGTTGACGGAGCGCTGCGCCGCGAGCTGGCGTTCGAGCTCGACCGCCCGCAGCCACCCGCCCTTGCCGAACCACAGCGGATACTGGATCGCCACCAGGAGCGCTGCGAGGACGAAGGCGAGGATCCGCACGGGCGTTCAGCGCACGCTGTAGAAGGCGCTGCGCCCGGGGTACCCGGCGACGTCGCCGAGGTCTTCCTCGATGCGCAGCAGCTGGTTGTACTTGGCGGTGCGGTCCGAGCGCGACAGCGACCCGGTCTTGATCTGCATCGCGTTCGTGCCGACCGCGATGTCGGCGATCGTGGAATCCTCGGTCTCGCCGGACCGGTGGCTCACGACCGCGGTGTAGCCCGAGCGCTTGGCCATCTCGATGGCGGCGAAGGTCTCGGTCAGCGTGCCGATCTGGTTGATCTTGATGAGGATGGAGTTGGCGATCCCGCGCCGGATGCCTTCCTGGAAGATCCTGGTGTTGGTGACGAACAGGTCGTCCCCGACGAGCTGCACGCGCCTGCCGAGCTGGCGCGTCAGGTGCTCCCAGCCGGCCCAGTCGTTCTCCGCCATGCCGTCCTCGATCGACACGATCGGGTAGCGGTCGCACCAGGTCTCGAGCACGTTGGTCCAGTCCGTCGCCGCGAGCGTCAGCCCTTCGCCTTCCAGCACGTACTTGCCGTCGCGGAAGAACTCGCTGGCGGCGCAGTCGAGGGCCAGCGCGACCTGCTCGCCCGGCACGTAGCCCGCCTTCTCGATCGCCTGCAGGATCAGCTGGATCGCCGCCTCGTGGCTCTTCACGCTCGGCGCGAACCCGCCCTCGTCGCCGACGGCCGTGCTCATGCCGGAGTCGTGGATCAGCTTCTTCAGCGCGTGGAAGACCTCGGCGCCGTAGCGCACCGCCTCGGCGAAGGTCGGGGCGCCGACCGGCACGATCATCAGCTCCTGCAGGTCGAGGTTGTTGTTGGCGTGCGCGCCGCCGTTGACGACGTTCATCATCGGCACCGGCATCTGCATCGGCCCGCTGCCGCCGAAATAGCGGTACAGGGGCAGCCCCACTTCCTCGGCGGCCGCCTTGGCGACCGCCATCGACACGGCGAGCGTCGCATTGGCGCCGAGGCGCATCTTGTTCTCGGTGCCGTCGAGCTCGATCAGCGCGTGGTCGAGGAAGGCCTGCTCGTTCGCCTCGAGCCCCATCACCGCTTCCGAGATCTCGGTGTTGATGTTCTCGACCGCCCGCAGCACGCCCTTGCCCGCATAACGGCCCTTGTCGCCGTCGCGCAGCTCGATCGCCTCGCGCGAACCGGTGGAGGCTCCCGACGGCACGGCGGCGCGCCCCATCACGCCGCTTTCCAGCAGCACGTCGCACTCGACGGTCGGGTTGCCGCGCGAATCGAGGATTTCGCGGCCGATGATGTCTACGATGGAACTCATGTTTTTCTTCTGCGAGGGCTCGAGGAGGTTCAGGTCGTCGGCACGCCTTCGACCAGGATCATGTTGAAGAACTCGGTGGCGCCGGCGCGTCTGGCACGCGCCTGGCGGTAGCCCTCGCCCTCGTACCAGGCCTTCGCCTGGTCGTAGCTCGGGAACTTCAGGATGGCGACGCGGGCCGGGCTCCAGCCGCCCTCGAGCGTCTCGGACCTGCCGCCGCGCACCAGGTATTCGCCGCCCGCCGCGGCGATCGTCGCCGGCGCTGCCGCCATGTACTCCTTGTACTGCTCGGGGTTCGTGATCTTCATCTCGACGACGATGTAGCCGGCTGCCATCTTCTCCTCCCTTCCTCAGCGGAAATCGCTCTCGATGAATCCGTTCTTCTTGGTCACGCGGTCGAGCTCGACGAGCGTCCCCAGCAGGTCCCTCATGCGGTCGAGGGGGACGGCGTTGGGCCCGTCCGACCTGGCTTCGGCGGGATTCGGGTGCGTCTCCATGAAGAGGCCGGCCACTCCGACCGCCACCGCCGCACGCGCCAGCACCGGCACGAATTCGCGTTGCCCGCCGCTCGACGTGCCCTGTCCGCCCGGCAGCTGCACCGAGTGCGTCGCGTCGAACACGACCGGCGCCCCGGTGTCGCGCATGATGGCGAGCGAGCGCATGTCCGACACGAGGTTGTTGTAGCCGAACGAGACGCCGCGCTCGCAGGCGAGGAAGCTGTCCTCGGGCAGCCCGGCCTCGCGCGCCGCGTCGCGCGCCTTGTCGATGACGTTCTTCATGTCGCCGGGC
>JAOUJD010000108.1 GCA_029883565.1 Burkholderiaceae bacterium | reverse complement strand
CTGTGTGTACATGTGCGCTCCTGGCTACTCTTTCGGCCGGCGATCGATGATGCGCTTCGCCTTGCCGACCGATCGCTCGAGCCCCATCGGCAACGCCAGCCGCACGGTGGCGCTGATGCCGATGTAGGCCTTGATGTTGTGTTCCAGCCTGCGCGCCGCCGCGTGCCGCGACTCCTGGCTGCCGTTGGCGAGCGCGGTTCCCATCTCCACGTGCACGGTGAGTTCGTCGAGGCTGGCCGGCCGCGTCACTTCGAGCGTGTAGTACGGCTCCAGCTCCGGCTGGCGCAGGATCAGTTCCTCGACCTGCGTCGGGAACAGGTTGACGCCGCGGATGATCAGCATGTCGTCCGAGCGGCCCGTGATCTTCTCGATGCGCCGCATGCTGCGCGCGGTCGGCGGCAGCAGCCGCGTCAGGTCACGCGTCCGGTACCGCACCATCGGCAGCGCTTCCTTGGTGAGCGACGTGAAGACGAGCTCGCCCTTCTCGCCTTCCGGCAGGACCTCGCCGGACTCCGGGTCGATGATTTCGGGATAGAAGTGGTCTTCCCAGACCGTCAGTCCGTCCTTCGTCTCGATGCACTCCTGCGCCACGCCCGGTCCGATGATTTCCGACAGGCCGTAGATGTCGATCGCGTCGAGCGAGGTCTTGGCCTCGATCGCGTCGCGCATCGCCGGCGTCCACGGCTCGGCCCCGAAGATGCCGATCTTCAGCGAGGCCTTCTTCGGGTCCATGCCCTGCCGCTCCATCTCCTCCGCGATCGCCAGCATGTACGACGGCGTCACCATGATGATGTCGGGCCTGAAGTCGGCGATGACCTGGACCTGGCGCTCCGTCATGCCGCCGGAAATGGGAATCACGGTGCAGCCGAGCTTCTCCGCGCCGTAGTGCGCGCCCAGCCCGCCGGTGAACAGGCCGTAGCCGTAGGACACGTGGACGATGTCGCCCGCCCGCCCGCCGGCGGCGCGGATCGAGCGCGCCATCACCGTGGCCCAGGTGTCGATGTCCCTTGCCGTGTAGCCGACGACCGTCGGCTTGCCAGTGGTCCCGCTCGACGCGTGCAGCCGCACCACCTTCTCGCGCGGCACGGCGAACATCCCGAACGGGTAGTTGTCGCGCAGGTCCTTCTTGGCAGTGAACGGAAACTTCGCGAGGTCGGCCAGCGTCTTCAGGTCCGAGGGCCCGACCTTCGCCGCGTCGAAGGCGCGGCGATAGTGCGCGACGTTCTCGTACGCATGGTTCAGCGACCAGCGCAGGCGCTCCAGCTGCAGCGCCTGCAGATCGGCGCGGCTGGCGCGCTCGACCGGTTCGAGTTCGGAAGGATCGGGCTTCCTGGATGTCATGTGCTCGTTCCCGCTCAGAGGTTCACGACGTGCTTGCCCTTGATGGTGTGCGAACGGCCGCGCATCACGACCACCGTCTTGCCGTGCTGGTTGGTGACCTTGATGTCGTACACGCCGGTGCGGCCGGTGCGCGCAACCTCGTGGCACTCGGCCACCAGGCGATCGCCTTCGTGCGCCGGCGCGAGAAAGTCGACGACGATGCCGGAGGCAACCGTCATCTCGTTGTAGCTGTTGCAGCCGAAGGCGAATGCCGAGTCGGCCAGCGTCGTGATGAAGCCGCCGTGGCAGATCCGGAACCCGTTCAGCATGTCCGGCCGCACCGTCATGGCGACGCGCGCGTAGCCCGGGCCGACGGCCTCGACCGCCATGCCGAGCCCCTGCGACGCGGCGTCGTCCTTGAACATGCCGTGGCGCACCGCTTCGGCGACCGCATGCGGGTCCAGGCCATGGGCCTGCGCGTGATGGTGTTCACCCATGGAATCCGGCTCCCGTGTAGCCCTTGCGCGTGATCAGGGCGGAGGTGCGGTAGCGCTCCTCCCCGTAGTGCTCGCGCAGGTTGGCAAGCGCGCGCGCGAACACCCGCAGGCCCACCTGTTCCGACCACTCCATCGGGCCGCGCGGATAGTTGACTCCGAAGCGCATCGCGACGTCGATCGCGTCCGCGCTGCAGATGCCGTGGGCCACCGCATCGGCCGCCTCGTTGACGAGCATCGCGATCAGCCGCAGCACGACCAGGCCGGCGACATCGTCCAGCGGGGAGCACGCGAAGCCGGCCTGTCCGAGGGTGGCGCAGACCGTGCGGAACGCGCCCATGCCGCACTGGTCGGCGCGCGCCAGCCCGAGCCGCGGCGTCGTGGCGTAGTCGAGCGCGAGGTCGAACAGCACGAGGTGCTCGTGGGCGTCCTCGGTCGCGCGCCGTGTCGCGGGACGGCCGTCCGTCATCATCAGGTGCGCCGGGCCGATCTCCAGCCAGCCCGACGAGGGCGTCTGCGCCTCGCGCGGGCCCTGCACGCGCACGACGTCGATGCCCGCGCGCTCCAGGCGCGTGATGATCGGCGTGGCGATGCCGAGCGAGCCGACGGCGATCACGCGCGTGACGGGTTCGGCGCCGGGCTCCACGGCCGGGGACGGCCGCACCGCGCCGTCCCGATAGTCGTAGATGCCGCGGCCGGACTTGCGCCCGAGCCGCCCCGCGCGCACCAGTTCGAGCTGCGCCAGCGACGGCGCGTAGCGGCGTTCGCCGAAGGTCGCATCGAACACGGACTGGGTCACCGCGAAGTTCACGTCGTGGCCGATCAAATCCATCAGCTCGAATGGCCCCATCGGGAAGCCGCCGCAATCGCGCACGATGGCGTCGATCGTCGCCGGTTCGGCGGCGCCTTCGGTGTAGGCACGCCACGCCTCGCCGTAGAAGGGGCGCGCGATGCGGTTGACGATGAAACCCGGCGTCGAACGCGCGTAGGCGGCGTGCTTGCCCCAAGCCTCCGCAGTGCGATGGATCTTCTGCGCAACCTCGGGGGCGGTCTCGAGTCCGCTGATCACCTCGACCAGCCGCATCCGCGTCGCCGGATTGAAGAAGTGCATCCCGGCAACCCGCTCCGGCCGCTTCAGTCCGGCCGCCATCGCCGTCACGGACAGCGACGACGTGTTGGTGGCAAGGATGCAGCCGTCACCGACGATCGGCTCGAGTTCGCGCAGCAGGCCGCGCTTGATGTCGAGGTCCTCGACGATCGCCTCGATCACCAGCCCGCAGCCGGCAAGGTCTCCGAGCGTGGCCGGCCGCATGCGCGCCGCAGTCGCCGCGGCATCGGCAGCGGACAGCCTGCCCTTCCCGGCGAGCGCCTCGAGTGATGCCGCCGCCTGCGCGATCGCGCGCTCGGCGGCGCCCGCCTGCGCGTCGACCAGTCGCACCGCATGGCCCGCCTGCGCGGCCACTAGCGCGATGCCTGCGCCCATCGCACCGGCGCCGATGACGCCGACAGGGACCGAGGCGTCGAGTGCGCGGTCGCTCATCCGATTCTCACTGGCCACGGAACCTCGGCGCGCGCTTCTCCATGAAGGCGGCGACGCCTTCGCGGTAGTCGGCTGAAGCGCCGAGCTCGCGCTGGTAGTCGCGCTCGAGGTCGAGCGCCGCCGACAGCGGAAGCTGCATCGCCTCCTCCAGCGCCTGGCGCGTGCGCACGTAGCCGCGCGTCGGCCCCGCGGCCAGCTGCCGCGCGACGGCGAGCACCGTCGGCATCAGCTCGTCATCCTCGATGCAGCGCCAGATCAGCCCCCACTCTTCCGCCTGCAGCGCGGGCAGCTTGTCGCCCAGCAGCGCGAGCCCCATCGCGCGCGCCGGACCGATCAGGCGCGGCAGCCACCAGGTGCCTCCACAATCGGGGACCAGGCCGATCCTCGAGAACGACTGGACGAACGACGCGGACCGCGCCGCGAACACGAGGTCGCAGACGAATGGAATGTTGGCGCCCGCGCCGGCCGCCACGCCGTTGACCGCACAGATCGTCGGCATGTCGAGCGCGCGCAGCCGCATCAGCAGCGGCTTGTAGTAGTTCTCGATGGACGCGCCGAGATCGACGGGCGCATCGCCCGGCGCAACGGCGCGGTCCGACAGGTCCTGGCCGGCGCAGAAGCCGCGGCCGGCGCCCGTGAGCACCAGGCAGCGCACGGCCGGATCGCCCACGGCTGCATCCAGCGCGGCGCGCACTTCGCCGTGCATCGCCACCGTGAAGCTGTTGAGCCGCTCGGGTCGATTGAGTGTCAGCGTCGCCACGCCGTCCGCCACGTCAAGGCGGACGGCCTCGAAGGAATGCGCCATCGGGAGTGTCTCCTCGGCCGGGTGCGGGGTCCTGCGCGCAGATCGCCGTTTCGTTGACCGACCGTTCAATCAATAGTAGCGTTCCCGCTTCCCGGAAGACAAGTCGCAAGACGGCGGCGTGGTCCAGCCAGCGCGCTGCCCGGCCCGCTTATTGCCCTGCAGGAGACCCCTTTGACGCATCCCCTACTCGAGAAGCACCGCGCGACGCTCGATGGCGCCCTGTCGGCGATCCAGACACGTGGCTACTGGACGCCATACCCCGAGCAGCCGAGCCCGAAGGTGTACGGCGAGACCGCGAACGAGGACGGCAAGGCCGCCGCGCTGCGTCATGGCGGCACCAACTTCGACCTGCATCAGCCGGGCACCAGGGGATGGATCTCCACCGAGCGCTCGCCGTACGGCGTTGCGCTCGACGTGCGTTATGCGCAGTGCGATCCGCAGGCTCTGGTCGATGCGGGCAAGGCGGCGATGGAAGCGTGGCAGCAGCTCGGCGTCGATGGCCGCACCGGGGTCTGCCTCGAGGCGCTGGCACGCATCAACCAGGCCAGCTTCGAGATCGCCCATGCGGTGATGCTCACGACCGGACAGGGCTGGATGATGGCGTTCCAGGCGGGCGGCCCGCATGCCCAGGACCGCGGCCTCGAGGCGGTCGCGTATGCGTATCGCGAGATGAGCGCGATCCCCGCGGAAGCGCGCTGGGAGAAGCCCCAGGGCAAGAACCCGCCGATCGTGATGGAGAAGCGCTTCGAGGTGGTGGGTCGCGGCGTCGCGCTGGTGATCGGCTGCGGGACGTTCCCGACCTGGAATACGTACCCTGGCCTGTTCGCCGCCCTCGTCACCGGCAATCCGGTGATCGTGAAGCCGCACCCCGGCGCGGTGCTGCCCGCAGCCATCAGCGTGCGCATCCTGCGCGACGTCCTGAACGACAACGGACTCGACCCGAACCTCGTGACGCTGGCGGTCTTCGACGACCCGAAGGCGACGCAGGCGCTGGCAATGCACCCCGACGTGAAATCGATCGACTTCACCGGCAGCAACGCCTTCGGGCGCTGGCTGATGGACAACGCGCGGCAGGCGCAGGTCTACGCGGAGCTGGCCGGCGTGAACAACGTGGTGGTCGAGTCGACCGACAGCTACAAGGCGATGCTGAAGAACCTGGCGTTCACGCTGAGCCTGTATTCCGGGCAGATGTGCACGACCACGCAGGACATCTTCGTGCCTGGCGGGGGAATCGAAACGGACGAGGGCCACAAGACCTTTGACCAGGTCGCCTCGGACCTCGGTACCGCGGTCGAGCGCTTGCTGGCCGATCCCGCGGTGGCCACCGCCGTGCTCGGGGCGATCCAGTCACCGGAAACGCTGAAGCGCGTCGACGAGGCCCCGCAACTGGCCGAGGTCGTGCTCGCGTCGAGGAAAGTCGATCACACCGAGTTCCCCGCCGCCCAGGTGCGCAGCCCCGTGCTGCTGAAGACCGACGCGGCCCGGGAGGCGGTCTACATGCAGGAACGCTTCGGCCCGATCAGCTTCGTCGTCAAGGTGCCGGACTGGAAGGCGGCGGTCGCGCTGTCGGAGCGCACGGTGAAGCAGCATGGCGCGCTGACCGTCGGACTGTATTCGACGAGCCGGGAAGTGATCGACGCGATGACCGCGGCGACGCTGCGCGCCGGCGTCTCGCTGTCGATCAACCTGACGGGCAACGTGTACGTCAACCAGTCGGCCGCGTTCTCCGACTTTCACGCGACCGGCGCAAACCCCGCCGCGAACGCGAGCTACAGCGACTCGGCATTCGTCGCCAGCCGCTTCCGGGTGGTGCAGCGCCGCTGGCACGCGGCCGGGTAATCGGCCGCGCGGCGCCCGCCTGCCCCGGTTCCGCCGCGCGTCAGCGGCGCGCCGGCATGCTCGGCACGCTGCGCCGCTCGATGCACTGGTTCAGGAAGTTGGAGACGACCGGCCCGCTGTCGAGCAGGTCGCCGCCGTGATTGTGATGAAACTCCGGGTGCCACTGGACTCCCATGACGAAGCTCGATCCGGTCCAGCGCACCGCCTCGATGACCCCATCGGCCGGTGAAACCGCCTCGACCACCAGGCCGTTGCCCAGCTGCTTGATGCACTGGTGATGGATGCTGTTGACGCGCAGCCGGGCATCGCTGCCATACAGGCGGTTCAGCAGCGAGTCGGGCCGGAACTCGACGTCGTGATGCAGGGTGTCGTACAGCGCGGGGTCGACGTGCCGGATGGCCTCCGGCAGCTCGGTCGGGATGTCCTGGTGCAGGGAGCCGTTGAGGGCCACGTTGATCAGCTGCAGGCCGCGGCAGATCCCGAGCACCGGTTTCTGCTGGAACACGAACGCCCACAGCATCTCGATCTCGTACATGTCGCGCACGCGATCACCGGTCCACTCCGGCCGCAGCGGCTGCTCGTGGTACGTCTCGGGACTGACATCGGCGCCGCCCTGGAGCACCAGGCCGTCGAGCGAGTTGACGTAGTCGCGCATCGAGATGCTGGCGCGGCGGATGCTGGAGCCGGCCTCCAGCGTCGGCACCATGAAGACGAGGGCGCCGTGCGCCATCAGCCAGTGCGCCACCGACGTCTCCAGATACTGCAGAGTCTTGCCGCGGAAGCCGAGAGCCTGCGCGCCCTCCGGGTGCAGGATGCGCGCCGACACGCCGATCCGCAGGGGATGCTCCATGGGCGCCGTCTGCAGCGGCGCGTCGATCGCCGGCGCGGCGCCGGCGCCTAGGCGCCGGTCCTGAAGTACTGGCTCTGC
Organism: Burkholderiaceae bacterium; assembly: GCA_029883565.1. Classification (GTDB taxonomy): domain Bacteria; phylum Pseudomonadota; class Gammaproteobacteria; order Burkholderiales; family Burkholderiaceae_F; genus JAOUJD01. Next base: position 1,736 of record JAOUJD010000108.1, on the reverse strand, counting down.
TTCCACATCAGGTCCGCTAGGGATTCGGTCTCGGCGTAGCGTTCGCGCATCCAGCGCGCATCGTTGTCCCGCTCGCGCGCCCATCGTGCGATCTGCTCCAGCGCCACGGTCGACTCGAGTTCCTGGGCATCGACCGCCAGCTTCTCGCAGGTCGCGACGATGTCCTCGTGGATCGGCACGTGCTCGCGCGTGAGCGGATCGATGATCAGGCCCTCCATGCCGAAGCGACAGGCCTGGAACCGGTTGTACGTGTAGGTGATGTACAGATCGTCGTCGACGCTGATCGGGCGGTCGATCAGCAGCCGGCGCGCAAGGGCCTGCACGTAGGCCGCCAGCGCCGCGGCACGCTCGACCGTCAGAGGCGTGTCGAACACCCGGACCTCGATCGTGCCGTACTCCGGCTTCGGCCGGATGTCCCAGTAGAAGTCCTTCATGCTTTCGACCACCTTCGCCGCGCGCATCTTCTCGAAGAAGGTCACGAAGCCGGCCCAGCGGTCGACCAGCGGCGCGCGCCCCGACAGCGGGAACGCCGACACCGAATTCAGCCGCGACGAGTCGTAGGCGGTGTCGACAGCCTGCTGGTACGGCGATGACGCGGCCAGCGCGACGAAGTGCGGGACATAGCGGCTCATCGCATGCAACAGGTACATCGCGCTGTCGCCGTCGGAGCAGCCCACGTGCACGTGCTGGCCGAAGATCGTGAACTGCTTGGCCAGGTAGCCGTACAGCGAGGACAGCTGCTTGAAGCGCGGCTTGTCGAAGATCTTCCGCTCGCTCCAGCGCTGAAAGGGATGCGCGCCCCCGCCCGCGATCAGCAGATTCAGGCGATCCGCGGCCGTCACCACGGTGTCCCGGATGTTGCGCAGTTCGCCCAGCGCATCGGCATAGCGCTCGTGCACGCCGGTGGCGATCTCGATCATGCTCTCCGTGATCTCGGGCTTGATGTCGCTCTGGCTCTTGCTGCGCTCGATCACGCGCAGCAGGTCGTTGGCGCCGCGCGTCAGGTCGCAGTCGCGCCGATTCAGTATCTGCAGTTCGAGCTCGATGCCGAACGTCAGCGCCTTGGAGGGGCCGAATTGCATGTCGCTCATTTGTCGTCCTCCTCCGTCTCGCCGGCGCGCACCAGCGCGAACTGCAGCGCGAGCGGCCCGGCGAATGCCAGGATCGCGACGGCGAGGTAGATGCTGGCCGCGATCTCCTGCGCCAGGACGGGCGCCTGGTGCGCAAGATCGGCCAGCATCAGCAGGGCCAGGCCGGACATCGGCGAGAGTCCCAGTTGCACCAGCGAGGCCTTGCGCGCGGTCAGGCTGCTGGGCCGCGCAAGCAGGATGATCGGCACGAGCTTGCCGAGGTAGCGGGCGGCGATGAATCCCAGCGCCATCGGCAGGGCGGCGAGCCAGCCGTGGAAGTCGAGGCCCGCGCCCGCCAGCGTGAAGAGCAGCACGACGAACAGCATCGCCGTCTGCCCGAAGCGCAGCGAGACGAAGTTGCGATCCCGGTCGAAGATCCGGCCCAGCATTCCGGCGAGCAGCAGGGTCAGCGGGACCGGCAGTTCCAGCGCCGAGGCGGCGGCGACCGTGAGCAGCACGAATGACACCGTGATCGAGAGCTGGAACGCCGGCCTGCGCCCGAACACGCGCAGCAGAAGGATCATCGCGGCGGCGAGCAGCGCCGCCAGCACGAGCGAGCCGATGATCAGGTACAGGGGGTGCACGATCATGATCGACGCGCGCGCG